>NZ_JBICZA010000027.1:0-120819 GCF_043201585.1 Streptomyces sp. NPDC048297 | reverse complement strand
CTACTTGGCCGCCCTCCATCTCCGCGCCTCCATCATCTGGATCAAGGACCTCGCACGGGCCACTCAATGATCACGACCCGATACACGCCCTAGGTGGCCAGGCGGCGAGTCCTGCTGCGTCACTCCCCGACGCGTCTGAACCTTGAGTTGAGATCACGGCGTGAGGATACGAGCGAGGTCTGACAAAGCCGTACCGATGTCCAGATCATCCGCATTTAACCGAGCCAGACACCTCGGACGATATTTTTGTATCGTCCGCGGTGTCTCGCTGCCGGATGCTTTTCCGCTGGTCACAGCACTTTCGTCGTTTGGCGCCTCAGGCGGCGAACGTCGCTCTGCGCTCGCACGGCGAAATTCGACCCGGATTCGACCCGGCCTGCCAATCTTGGCTTGCCGCACATGCTCTGAACTGGGCTTATGCCGGACGGGAACGATACTCGGATGTTACGCCGGGTTCTGTTCCCTGGTCCCCTCGCGGGGGCCGGGGCGACGGCCATCCATCTAGGGCCAACGTTGCCGCTGGCCTCGTGCGGTCTACCCGCGGACTCGGGCGGGCAGCCCTCGAACGTCCGCGCAGAGCGCGCCTTGCGGCGGCTCCTCTTGACCTTGCTCCGGGTGGGGTTTACCTAGCTGCCCAGGTCACCCTGGGCACGGGTGGTCTCTTACACCGCCGTTTCACCCTTACCCAGCGCCTGAGCACCGGGCGGTTTGTTTTCTGTGGCACTGTCCCGCGGGTCACCCCGGGTGGCCGTTAGCCACCACCCTGCCCTGTGGAGCCCGGACGTTCCTCGGGAAGCCCCCTAGGGGGACTCCACGCGGCCGTCCGCCCGGCTCGTCTGCCGTGTCGACCATGGTACCGGGCGCGCGGGCCTGCGGGGACCGGTGGCCGTGGCGAGGACGGAGCCCGCCAGGATGAGGGCGAAGGCGGCGAGGACGGACGGGGTCAGGGGCTCGTGCAGGAAGAGGGCGCCGGCCGCGACGGCGACCGCCGGGTTGATGTAGGTGATGACGGTCGCGCGGGTGGGGCCCGCCTCCTTGATCAGCTCCAGGAAGGCCACGAAGGCGACCGCGGTGCAGACGACGCCCAGGCCGGCCAGGGACGCGAGGACCGAGGGGGCGGGGACGGCGGACGGGCGGGTGAGGACGGCGGCGGGGGCGTAGACCAGGGCCGCGAGGGTCAGGCAGGCGGCCGTCAGGTGCAGGGACGGGACGTCCTTGAGGCGGCGGGCCGCTATCAGGGGGGCGGTGGCGTAGCCGATGACCGTGAACAGGACCTCGAGCAGGGAGCGGGCGTCGCCGCCGGTGAGGTGCGGGAGGGTCAGGACCGTCACGCCCGCCAGTCCCAGGGCCAGGCCGGTGATGCGGCGTCCGCCGAGGTGTTCCCTCTCCCCCGGCCCCGGGGCGAAGAAGCGGGAGGCGACGACGCCGACGATCGGTACGCCCGCGATCAGCAGGCCCGCCGTCGAGCTGGACAGATGCCGTTCGGCGTCGGTCAGGGTGAACCAGGGAGCCATGATCTCCAGGACCGCGAAGGCCAGCACGGGGCGCCAGTGGGCACGGACGTTCGCGAGGAAGCCGCCCTGGCGCAGGGCGAACGGGAGGAGCAGGGCGGCGCCGAGGGCGCAGCGCGTGAACACCACCACCGGCGGGGACACCGCGTCCACCGCCACCTTGATCATCAGATAGGGGATGCCCCAGACCACTCCCATCAGGGAGAAGAGGAACCAGCCGCGTGCAGTCATACGGCGAGTGTGGGCCCGGTCAGCGGACGGAGTCTTGAACGCTGTTGCGATAGGCCGCCGGGGTCACCCCGAGCACCCGGCGGAACCACCGGGTCAGGTGCGCCTGGTCGGCGAAGCCGACGAGGGCGGCCACCTCGGCGGGGCGCAGGCCGGCGGCGAGCAGGGCGCGGGCCCGGGTGACGCGGTACTGGGCGAGCCAGGCGTACGGGGGTATGCCCATCGTCGTACGGAAGGCGCGCAGGAGCTGGTAGCGGGACAGGCCCAGGTCGGCGGCGAGGGAGGAGAGGGTGGGCGGGGCGGTGAGTTCGTCGGCGAGGCGGTCGCGGACCGTGTGGGCGATGCCGCTCGCGCCGGGGATCACGGCGGGTACGGACCGGGCCGTGGAGTGGCGCTGGGCCAGGGCGGTCAGCAGCCAGGGGAACCGGGACTCGGCCTCCAGAGGGTCGGGGCAGGCGCTGAGTTCGGTGTGAGCGAGGCGGAGCGCGGCGGCGAGTTCGGGGTCGTCGAGGAGCGGTTCGCGAAAGTGCGGGCGGCTGCCGAGGGTGCCGTCGGCGAGCAGGGCGGGCTCGGCGTACAGGGCGGGCTCGGCGTACAGGGCGCGGTAGGCGTAGCCGTCGGTGGGGCTGCCGGGTCCGCCGGTGTGCATCTCGCCGGGTTCGAGGACGACGACGGTGCCGAGGCCGGTGCGGATGCGGCCGCCCCGGTAGCCGATGACCTCGCAGCCGCCGACGCTGATGCCGACGGTGTACTCCTCGTGGGCGTGCGGGGCGTAGACGTGGCGCCGGAAGTTCGCGGTCAGGAGGTCGAGCGGCGGTCCGCACAGGCCGAGCCGCGCCCTGGTCCACCGCGTCTGCTCTCGTGTCCGCTCCCGCGTCCGCTCCGTCGTGCCGTCCATGGCGGCCCCCCTCGTCGCGCCGTCCCGCACGGTCGTCCCGTACGGCCGTCCCCTACGGCTACGGGTGCAACGCCTTCAGGCCCCGTTCCCATGCCGCGTCGAGGTCCGCGTCGTCCGGAAACCGGCCGTGGATCTCCAGGATCACCATGCCGTGCGCGAAGGCCCAGACGGCGCGGGCCAGGTCCATGTCGCCTGCGCAGGCCCGCAGCAGCGGGAGGGCGGCGCGGTCCTCCAGCCCGGCGGGCAGTCCGGCGCGGGGCAGAGGGCGTTCGGTGGCCAGGCAGTAGAGGTGGGGGTGGGCGAGGGCGTAGCGGCGGTAGGCGCCGGCGAGGGCGTCAAGGGAGCCGGGTGCGCGGGCCTCGGCGGACTCCAGGGCCTCGGCGGTCTCGGCGAGGTGCTGGGCGGTGAGTTCGACCTCGACGGCCTGCTTGTCGGGGAAGTGCTTGTAGAGGGAGGGGGCCTTGATGCCGAGGCGGTCGGCGAGGGCGCGCATGGTGAGTGCGTCGGGCCCGGACTCCTCCAGGATGTCCCGGGCCGCCGCGGCGATCTCCCGCGCCCTCGGGGTGAGACGGTCCCGCACGCCGGACGCCCCTGTCTCGGCCCGTGGGCCGGTTCGGTCAGCCACGCTGGAAGCCCTCCTTCGTACGCAGTCCGTAGCCGAAGGCGCGATCGTACGAGATATGGGCGAGCCAGCCGCACAGCGCCGCGAAGGCCGGGGGCCAGGCGACGGGGCCGGCGGTGCAGAGGGCCATGAGCGCGAGCGGGACCAGGGCGCGGTGCATGGCGTTGTAGTACGGCACCGCGCGCGGCGGCAGCTGCCCCTTCGCCATGCGGGGCGCCTCGCTCGCCGCGACCAGGAAGGTCAGGTCGGGCAGGACCAGGAACAGCAGGGCGAGGGCGCCCGCGAGCCAGCCGTGGTTGACACCTTCCAGCACGGCGAAGGCCGACCAGAACAGGGCGCCCGCGAGCCAGGCCGTGCGGCGCAGGACGGTGCCGACGGAGCGGGAAGGGTGGGACGAGTGAGACGAGTGGGAATGGGTCGCGCTGGGGGTCGTGCTGGTCATGGCTGCCTCCAGAGTCGTCCGGCGTTCCGGCCGAAGCGGCTAACGCCGTTAGCCACAACGGTATGGCTAACAGCGTTAGCCGTCAAGGAGGTCTCGCGCACAGGAGGTCTCGCGCACAGGAGGTCTCGCGCACGAAGGTGCCGCACGCAGAAGGTGCCGCGCACAAAAGCTCCCGCACAGGAGCCCCCGTACGAGAACTCACGCGGGCGCGAACAGGATCTTCGTCGTCCCCGGCTGCGCGCAGGTGAGCCGGACCCGCAGCCGGGCGCCGAGCGTGAGGCCCTCGCCCTCGACGCGGCCGATGACCGCCGGGCTGTCGACCTGCACGGTGCCGACGGTGGGCCGGGTCTGGGACACGTCCACCACACACCCCTCGAAGACGTCACCGACCCGGTCCTTGAGCAGCGCGGCCTCGACGATGTCGACGCACTCCCGCTCCACCGTGCCGGCGATCCGGGCGCCGTCGGCCATCCGCCGGGGCAGCCCGTCGAGCGCGGCGAGGACCCAGTCGGGCGTGGCCGCGCCGGCGACGGCCGCAAGGCAGATCTCGGCGGCGTAGCGGTCGGCGAGGCGGCGCAGCGGTGCCGTGCAGTGGGCGTAGGGGGCGGCCACGGCGGCGTGCGAGGTGATCGCGGGAAGGGTGCCGTCGCGGAAGACCGAGTAGCCGGCGCCGCGCAGCAGGGTCGTGCACTCCTGGAGGAAGGCCGCGTGGTCGGGGCGGTGCGGGTCGAGCGTGCGGATCAGCGCCGCGTACGACACATGGTGCGGCCAGTCGATGTGCAGCGCGGTCGCGGTACGGCGCAGCCGGGCCACCGCTCCGTCGGGGGCGGCCGGGAGGGTGCGCAGGATGCCGGTGCCGGCGGCCAGCATCAGGTCGGCCGCGGCCATGCCGGTGAGCAGGGAGATCTGGGCGTTCCACTCGTCGGCGGGCAGCGGGGCGCGGTAGGTCAGCTGGTAGGTGTGGTCCTGTTCGGTGATCTCCTGCTCGGGCACGTTCAGGGAGATCCCGCCGCGCTCGACCTCCAGTTTCTCCCGGGCCAGGCCGATCTCGCGGAGCAGGGCGAGCGGCTCCTCGGCCGTCCCGTCGTCGATCTGCCGCTGCACGCCCGCGTAGTCGAGCCTGGCCCGGCTGCGGACGAGGGCGCGGCGCACGTCGACGGCGACGGCACGGCCCTCCGCGTCCAGGTCGAGCGTCCACAGCACCGCCGGACACGTCTGGCCGGGCAGCAGGCTCGCGGCGCCCTCGCTGAGCACGGTGGGGTGCAGCGGGACCTTCTGGTCCGGGAAGTAGAGGGTGTTCACGCGCCGGTGCGCCTCCGCGTCCACGGCGCCGCCGGGCGCCACGAAGGCGGCGACATCGGCGATGGCGTACCTGACCCGGTGGCCGGTGCCCTGCCGGGAGAGGTGCATCGCCTGGTCGAGGTCGGTGGCGCCGGGCGGGTCGATGGTGAAGAAGGGGAGGTCCGTCGCGTCGTACGAGGGCAGCGCGGGCGCCTCGGCCGCGCGCTCGGCCTCCTGCCGGACCTCGGCCGGGAAGGCCTCCGGGACGCCGAGTTCCGTGCGGAGCGCGGCGAGGGCGGCCCGGAGGGGAGCCTCGGGGGCGCCGGTGACACGGATCCTGCGGCAGGGCATGTGTCGAGCGTAGGGCGAAGGAGTCCGCGCAGCACGCGGTACTCCGTACAGCGCCCGGTGCTCGGTGCTCGGTGCTCGGTGCAGCACGCGGTACTCCGTACAGCACCTGGCGCTCCGGACGGCGCCCCGCACTCCGTACAGCGCCCGGTGCTCCGTACAGCACCCGGTACCCCGGACGGCACCCGGCACTCCGGACAGCACGCGGCGCTCCGTACAGCACCCCGTACCCTGACGCACACCGACAGTCGAAGGAGTACCTGTGCTTGTCCTGCTGCCGCCCTCCGAAGGCAAGGCGTCCTCGGGCCGTGGCGCCCCGCTGAAGACGGAGTCGCTGTCGCTGCCGGGGCTGACCGGTGCGCGGGAGGCCGTGCTCGGGGAGCTGGTCGAGCTGTGTTCCGGGGACCCGGAGCAGAACGAGAAGGCGCGCGAGGTGCTCGGGCTCAGCGAGGGACTGCGCGGCGAGATCGCGAAGAACGCGGTGCTGCGCACGGCCGGCGCCCGCCCCGCCGGGGAGATCTACACGGGTGTCCTGTACGACGCCCTGGGTCTGGCCTCGCTGGACCCGGCCGCGAAGCGGCGGGCGGCGCGCTCGTTGCTGGTCTTCTCCGGGTTGTGGGGCGCGGTGCGGGTAACGGACCGCATCCCCTCCTACCGCTGCTCGATGGGCGTGAAGCTGCCGGCGCTGGGCGCGCTGGCCGGGCACTGGCGGGCGCCGATGGCCGAGGTGCTGCCGGAGGCGGCCGGCGACGGCCTTGTCCTGGATCTGCGCTCCGCCGCCTACGCGGCCGCCTGGAAGCCGAAGGGCGAGGTCGCCGGGCGCACGGCGAGCGTACGGGTGCTGCACGCGCCGACCCGGAAGGTCGTCAGCCACTTCAACAAGGCGACGAAGGGGCGGATCGTACGGAGCCTGCTCACCGAGGGTGCCGCACCGAAGAACCCCGCCGAGCTGGTGGAGGCGCTGCGGGACCTCGGGTACGAGGTGGAGGCGGCGGCACCGGAGAAGGGCGGCAAGGCGTGGTCGCTGGACGTCCTGGTGGACGAGATCCACTGAGCCGTCGCTGATCACGACCCGCTGAGCCGCCACTGATCACGACCCGCTGAGCCCTCGCTGATCACGACCTGCCGAGTTGTCACTGATCACGATCCGCTGGGCCGCCGCTGGTCACGATCCGCTGAGCCGTCACCGATCACAACCTGCCGAGCCGCCTCCGATCACGATCCGCCGAGTCGGCGTGGACGCGTTGCAACATGCGCAACACGCTTTGCGCATGCTGCATTCGCTCGGCACGATGAGGGCATGACCTCACCGCTGCCCTCCTCCTCACCCGCCTCCGTGCTGGATCTCGCGCCCGTCGTACCCGTGGTGGTCGTCTCCGACGCCGCCGACGCCGTACCGCTCGCGCGGGCGCTGGTGGCGGGCGGGCTGCCCGCGATCGAGGTCACGCTGCGGACGCCCGCCGCGCTGGACGCGATCCGCGCCATCGCGGACGAGGTGCCGGACGCGGTGGTCGGGGCGGGCACGGTCATCACGCCGGACCAGGTGGAGCGGTGTGTCGCGGCCGGGGCGCGGTTCCTGGTCAGCCCCGGCTGGACGGACGCGCTGCTGACGGCGATGCGTGCGTCCGGGGTGCCGTACCTGCCGGGTGTGTCGACCACCTCGGAGGTCGTCGCGCTGCTGGAGCGCGGGGTGCGGGAGATGAAGTTCTTCCCGGCACAGGCGGCGGGCGGCACTGCCTACCTCAAGTCCCTCGCCGGCCCCCTGCCGCAGGCCCGCTTCTGCCCCACGGGCGGCATCGGCCCGGCAACCGCGCCCGAGTACCTGTCCCTGCCCAACGTCGGCTGCGTGGGCGGGAGTTGGATGCTCCCCGCGGACGCGGTGGCGGCCGGCGACTGGGCCCGGATCGAGGAACTCGCGCGGGCCGCGTCCGGCCTCCGGTAGACGGCCCCGGGGAGCGCCGAACGCAGCGCCGCAGGTGGACCGGACTCAGCGACGCAGGTGGACCGGACCTCAGGGACAGGTGGGACGGACCTCAGGGACGCAGGTGGGACGTGTCGTTGAACAGCCGGACGCTCGCGTTGCCGTCCGCGTAGTACGCCACCGCCGACAGGGACGCCGCCGAGAGTTCCATGCGGAACATGGACTCCGCCGGGGCGCCGAGGGCGAGGCGGACCAGGGTCTTGATCGGGGTCACGTGCGTGACCAGCAGGACCGTACGGCCCTGGTGCGCAGCGACCAGCTTCTCCCGGGCGACCTCGATCCGCGCGGCGGTCTCCGTGAAGCTCTCGCCGCCGCCGGTGGGGTGGGCCTCCGGGTCGACGAGCCAGGCGTTCAGGTCGTCGGGGTGACGCTCGCGGACCTCACCGAAGCTGAGGCCCTCCCAGGCGCCGAAGTCCGTCTCCCGCAGGCCCTCCTCGATCGTCACGTCCAGCCCGAGGCGGGTGGCGACGATGCCGGCGGTCTCCCGGGTACGGGCCAGCGGGGACGCGACGATCGCCTGGATCGTGCCACGCCGGGCGAGTGCCTCCGCGACCCGGCGGGCCTGCTCACGGCCGGCCTCCGAGAGGGCCGGGTCGGTGCCGCCGCTGCCGGAGAAGCGTTTCTGGGGGGTGAGGGGGGTCTCGCCGTGACGGAGGAGGACGAAGGTGGCGGGCGCGCCGAGGTCGGGGGCGGCACTCCAGCCGGGGCGCTGCTCGCTGGAGGTGGCCGCGGCTTCCGCACCGGTGCCGTCGGGGCGCCGTTCACCTGGGGCGGTCACGGCTTCCGTACCGGTGCCGGCGGGGCGCTGCTCGTCGGGGGTCGTAGCGCGCTGCTCGCCGTGAGATGCCCCCGCACCCACCGGTGCCGGCCCAGCGGGCGGCCCAGCGGGGCGGCTCTCGGCCAGTGCCGCGCGGGCCTTGGCCGCGCCCGCCGCCGCGTCGCCGGGTGGGCCCGACGGCACCGGGGTGGCCGGCGGGGTGTCCAGGGCCGCGCGGGACTGCGACGGCGACCACTGTTCGCCCTTCGTGCCCGCGTCCATCGCCTCGTTGGCGAGACGGTCGGCGTGCTTGTTGCGTTCGCGGGGGATCCACTCGTAGGTGACCTGGTCCGGCGGGAAGACGCGGGACGCCTCCGCCGCGAGGGGCTTCATGGCCGGGTGCTTGATCTTCCAGCGGCCCGACATCTGCTCGATGACGAGCTTGGAGTCCATGCGGACATGGATCCGGGCGCCGGGGTCGAGGGCGTGGGCGGCGCGCAGGCCGGCAAGCAGGCCGCGGTACTCGGCGACGTTGTTCGTGGCGATGCCGATGAACTCGGCCGCCTCGACCAGGGTCTCCCCCGTCGCCGCGTCGCTGACCGCGGCCCCGTAGCCCGCGGGCCCCGGGTTGCCCCGCGACCCGCCGTCGGCCTCGACGATGAACTCCCGCACGCCCGGCGCCCCTTACCCCTGCCTGTAGATGTCCACAGGTGTCGATAGGTATCTACAGGTGTCTACAGACCCGACTCGGCCGTACGCACCAGGATGCGGCGGCAGTTCTCGCAGCGCACCACGATGTCCGGCGCGGCCGCGCGGATCTCGTTCAGCTCGGTGATCGCCAGCTCCTGGCGGCAGCCCTGGCAGGTGCGGGCGTACAGCTTGGCCGCGCCGATGCCGCCGCCCTGCTCGCGCAGCTTGTCGTACAGCTTGAGCAGGTCCGCGGGGACGGACCCGGCGACGACCTGGCGCTCCTTGGTGACCGAGGCGGCCTCGCCGTCGATCTCCTGGAACGCGGCGTCCCGCCGGCCGGACGCGTCGTCGATCTTCCCCTGGACCGAGCCGACCCGCTCGGTCAGCTCGGCGACCCGCGCCTGCGTGGCCTCGCGGCGCTCCATGACCTCCAGGACGATGTCCTCCAGGTCGCCCTGCCGCTTGGCGAGGGAGGCGATCTCGTGCTGGAGGTTGGACAGGTCCTTCGGCGAGGTGATCGCACCGGAGTCCAGGCGCTGCTGGTCGCGGACGGCGCGCTGACGCACCTGGTCCACGTCCTGCTCGGCCTTGGTCTGCTCGCGGGCGGTGTCGCTCTCCTGCGTCTGCGCGGCCACCAGCAGGTCGCGCAGCTGCGTGAAGTCCTTGCTCAGCGACTCGATCTCGGCGTGCTCGGGCAGGGACCTCCGCTTGTGCGCGAGCTGCTGCAGGCGGACGTCGAGGGCCTGGAGGTCGAGGAGTCGGATCTGGTCGGCGGGCGCGGCGTTCAGTTGGGGGCTCCCATTAGCTAGTGGTGGTGACGGTGGACGCCGCGTGGGCGGTCCAGGGGTCGGTGACCGTCTTGGAGACGTGGACCCTCAGGTCCCATCCGTTGCGGTCGGAGATCTCGTCGAGCTGGGCTGCGGCCAGCTCGCACCAGGGCCACTCGGTGGCCCAGTGCGCCGCGTCGAGCAGCGCGAGGGGACCGTGCGCGGCGCTGTGCGCGACGGCCTCGCCGGCCGGGTGGTGGCGCAGGTCGGACGTGAGGAAGGCGTCGACGCCGGCCGCGCGGACCTGGTCGAAGAGGCTGTCGCCGGAACCGCCGCTGACGGCGACCGTGCGGACCACGGCCTCGGGGTCGCCGGCCACCCGGATGCCCTGCGCGGTGGCGGGCAGCCGCTCGGCGGCGCGCGCGGCCAGCTCGCGGACGGTCAGGGGGTGGTCGAGTTCGCAGACCCGGCCGAGGCCACGGCGACCGGACGGGTCGGTGGGGTCCGGCACGAGGGGTCGTACGACGCGGAGGTCGAGTGCGCCCGCGAGCGCGTCGGAGACGCCCGGGTCCGCCGTGTCGGCGTTGGTGTGGGCGACGTGCAGGGCGATGTCGTTCTTGATGAGGGTGTGGACGACGCGCCCCTTGAAGTGGGTCGCCGCGACCGTGGTCGTCCCGCGCAGATAGAGCGGGTGGTGGGTGACCAGCAGGTCGGCGCCGAGCTTCACGGCCTCGTCGACGATGTCCTGGACGGGGTCTACGGCGAACAGGACGCGGGTGACCTCCTGGCCGGGGTCGCCCACGACCGTGCCGACCGCGTCCCAGGACTCGGCCCGCTCGGCGGGCCACAGGGACTCCAGCGCGGCGATGACTTCAGACAGACGGGGCACGGGCCAAGGCTACCTGGCACTTCTGCCGGGCTGTACCGCATCCGCTTCGTCTGGTCCCGCTCAGCACATACGCCCCGATTTCCTCTGAGGAATCGCTTCTGCGACACCCGTACGTGTGAAGCGGGGGTCGGCCGGTCCCACGGCCGTGCGTACGAAAACTAGCTTCGTGGCCGGAGGTGTCCGAACCATGACGACCTGTGCGATCGAACCCCCGTCGACCGACGAGCCCGGCGAGACCGACGAGCCCGGCGAGACCCACGGCTCCGCCGAGCCCCGCGAGCCCGGCGAGCTTGACGTGTCGAGCGAGTCGGACGCGCCGAGCGAGTCGCGGGTGCCGGGTGCGGGTGTGCCGGGTGCGCCGGGTGCGGGTATGCCGGCCGAGTCGGGCGCGTACGACGGTGTGCCGGCCGAGTCCGGCGCCTACGACGGCGTACCGGCCGAGTCCGGCGCCTACGACGGCGTACCGGCCGAGTCCGGCGCCTACGACGGCGTACCGGGGACGGGGTGTGCCATCACGGCGGACGGCGCGTACGGCGCCCGTCTCGCGTCGGCCGGCGAGTCCTGGTTCCCGGAGCGCTGGACGCTGGACGGCCCGGAGCCGTACGCGGTGCCGCTGCCCGGCAACCAGCCGGAGGAGCCCGGCACCCAGGTGCAGCCGATGGGGGACGGGCGGGTGCTGATCCACCGGCTGGTGGAGCGGCGGCACGCCTTCTGCCTGCTGTACCCGACCGGCCCCGGCACCGGCGAGCTGCCGCTGGGCGCGGTGGAGTGCCCGGAGCCGGGCACCCGGCTCGGGCTGCTGCCGCCGGCGCCGGGCGGCGAGCGGGCGTACGCCCTCGCCGTCGGGCCGCGCTCCACCGCCGTGTGGCTGGTGGCGGGCGGCGCCTTCGGGCCGGAGCAGGTGGCCGAGGTACCTGGCCGCTGCTCGGGCGGGGTCTGGCTGGACGGCGAGGGCCGGCTGCTGGCGCTGGACCGGGAACTGGGCGGGCGGACGAAGACGGTCGTGGTGGATCTGGGCAGGGGCGGCGAGATCTCGCCGCTGCTGCAGATCGCGGCGGACAGCGACGACCGACTGCTCCTCGCCGACCCGGACAGCGGGCTGCTGATCATCTCCTCGGACGCGCCCTCCCCCGGGCAGGAACGTTTGGGCTGGGGGGTCGTGGGCAGCACGCTGCCGGTGCGTTTCCCGGAGTGTCTGCGGCTGCCGGACTGCGTGGTGACGCCGTTCGCGATCCAGCCGGGGCAGGTGCTGATGCCGGAGAACTGCGGGGTGGCGCTGCGCGTCGACGGCCCGTTCGGCAGTTGGGTCGGCATCTGGCGGCCGGCCGAGCGGCAGGTGTGTCATCTTCCGGCGCCCGAGGGCTGGCTGACGGGATCGGGGCTGTGGACGCGGGACGGGGTGCTGCGGCTGCCGTACGCCACGGCCGACGTCCCGTGCGGCGTGGCGGAGGTGACGGTGCCCCAGGGGGAGCCGTGGGGCACGGGCGCCGCGGGCGTCGCGGGTGGGGCGCGCGGGGCGGGCGGGGTCAGTGCCGCGGCTCCGGGGCAGGGGCAGGCCGAAGGGCCGGGGAACGGGAAGGCCGAAGGGCCGGGAGAAGGGGAGGCCGAGGGGCCGGGGGAACCGGGGGACGTGGGTCCGGAGGGTCCGGTCCGGGACGGCACGGCTGCCGGGGTGCTCGACGCGCCCTGGGGGGCGTCCGAGCCGGATCCTCCGGGGCTCACGGAGCCGGTCGTGGCCCGTCCGGTGCCGCTGGCGCAGTCACCTCTGGGACGTCTTGTAACGAAGTAGTGGCGGTTGGCGTGTGCGTCTGGATTCGGTGTGTGGTGTGCCGGTTACACTCGCCCGGCTGTAAGAGATCATGTGTGACGGGGTGAATTCTTCCAATGAGCGACACCAGCACGACGCAACCGCTGTCTGCCGACTCCCAGGATGCCGGGCACGGCCGGCATCGGGGCGCGGGTACGTCCCAGGACAACGAGACGGCGCCGCACGGGCGTCACCGCAAGCCGGCCGAGGAGACCACCGAGGCGGCTGCCTGACGGCAGGGAAATGAAGTGAATGAGGGGGTGCCGCCGGCTGGTGGCACCCCCTCTTTCCGTTCCCTGCCCCCTCTTTCCGTTCCCTGCCCCCTCTTTCCTTTCCCTGCCCCCTCTTTCCTTCCCTGCCCCGCCTCTCCCTCCGCCTCAGCCGCGCTTGAGCCCCAGTACCTCGGCCGCCGCGAACGTCTCCCCCTGCGGCCGGTCCGCGTAGTGCGGGGTGAGCAGCGCGTCGAGTTCGTCGTACGTGAACGTCTCCTGCAAGCTGTCGAACTTCGCCCGCACCCGCGGCCGTTCGACCACGGCGACCATGCCGCCGTGGACGACGAGCAGCTGGCCGTTGACCCGGGCGGCGGCCGGTGAGGCCAGGTAGCCGACGAGCGGGGCGACATGCTCGGGGGCGAGCGGGTCGAGGCCGTTCCCGGGCTCGGGCCCGGCGAAGCCCGCGAAGACGTCCTCGGTCATCCGGGTCCGGGCGCGCGGGCAGATCGCGTTGGCCGTGACGCCGTACCGGGCGAGGGCCAGGGCCGTGGAGGTGGTCAGGCCGACGATCCCGCCCTTCGCCGCCGCGTAGTTGGGCTGTCCGGCGGCCCCGGCGAGGAACGCCTCCGAGGAGGTGTTCACGATCCGCCCGTACACCGGTCCCCCGGCCGCCTTGGAGCGCGCGCGCCAGTGGGCGGCGGCGAAGTGGGTGGTGTTGAAATGACCCTTGAGGTGGACGCGGATCACCGAGTCCCACTCGTCCTCGGTCATGGAGAAGATCATGCGGTCGCGCAGGATGCCCGCGTTGTTGACGAGGACGTCCAGCGTGCCGAACCGGTCGACCGCGAGGCCGACGAGGTCGCGGGCCTGCCCCAGGTCGGCGACGTCCCCGGTGTGGGCGACGGCCCGGCCGCCCGCGGCACGGATCTCGGCGGCGACCTCTTCGGCGGGCCCGTCCGAGGCCGCTCCGGAGCCGTCGCGTCCGGGCTGTCCGTAGTCGTTGACGACGACGGCCGCGCCGAGCCGCGCGAGTTCCAGCGCCTCGGCCCGGCCGAGTCCGCGGCCGGCGCCGGTGACCACGGCGGACAGTCCTTCGAGTGGCAGTGTCATGCGCGTCCGCCCTCAGATCTCGATGCACGTACGCAGGGCGGTCCCGGTACGCATCTGGTCCAGTGCCTCGTTGATCTCCGCCAGGGGCACCCGGTGGGTGATCAGGCCCTCCAGGTCGATACGGTCGGCCCGCCACAGGGCGATGGTGCGTTCGTAGGAGCGCAGGACGTCCCCGCCGCCGTACATGGACGGCAGGATCCGCTTCTCGTCGAAGAACAGCTCGAACATGTTGAGCTGGAGGAAGTCGTCCATGGCGCCCGCGCCGACCACGACGAGGGTGCCGCCGCGGCGGGTGTTCTCGTAGGCGGTGCGGGCGGTGGCGGAGCGGCCGACGACCTCGAAGACGTAGTCGAAGCCCTCGCCGCCGGTGACCTGCTGCTTGGCGTCGGCCAGTTCCTCCGGTGCGACGGCCTTCGTGGCGCCGAACCGGAGGGCGGACTCGCGCCGCGAGGCGACCGGGTCGACGGCGACGATCTCGGCGGCGCCCTTCAGCCGGGCGCCCTGGACGGCGGAGATGCCGACGCCTCCGCACCCGATGACGGCGACCGACGAACCGGCCTCCACGTCGGCGGTGTTGAGGGCGGCGCCGAGTCCGGTCGTCACCCCGCAGCCGATGAGCGCGGCGACGTCGAAGGGCACGTCGTCCGGGATCGGCACGGCACAGCCCGCGTCGACGACGACCTCCTCGGCGAAGGTGCCGGTGCCGGCGAAGCCGAAGACATCGGACGCGGCGCCGCCGGAGCGCTTGAAGTTGGGGGTGCCCGCGCTCATGAACCCGGCCAGGCACAGCTCGGTCTGGCCGCGCCCGCAGGCGGGGCAGGCGCCGCAGGCGGGCAGCCAGCAGATGACGACCCGGTCGCCGGGCTTCAGGTTCCTTACGCCCTCCCCGACTTCGAGGATCTCGCCGGCGCCCTCGTGGCCGGGCACGAACGGGGCGGGCTGCGGCAGCACCCCGCTCATCGCGGACAGGTCCGAGTGGCACAGCCCCGTGGCGCGCACCCGTACCCGCACCTTCCCGGGTCCAAAACCCACGGCCTCGATGTCGTCGAGGACCTCCAGTTTCTCCTGGCCGATCTCGTGCAGTACGGCTGCGCGCATGGTGCGGCTCCCCTCGGAAGGACGGGTTCTACGAGTGCTGTACGACGGTGTCGGCAAGGACCGGCGCGTCCTCCCGGTCGACGGCGCCGACGGCGACACGGACCGCCCCCTCCTGCCGCCACATGCGGATGCGCAGCGTCTCGCCGGGGAAGACGACACCCGCGAACCGGGTGGTGTACGACCGCACCCTGGTCACATCGCCGCCGAGCAGGGTGTCCACGACCGCCTTGAGCGTGATGCCGTAGGTGCACAGGCCGTGCAGGATGGGCTTGTCGAAGCCGGCGAGCTTGGCGAACTCGGGGTCGGCGTGCAGGGGGTTGTAGTCGCCGGAAAGACGGTAGAGCAGGGCCTGGTCGGGGCGGATCGGCCGCTCGACGGTCCGGTCGGGCTCACCGGTGGGCGGTTCCAGGCGGGCGGAGGGCCCGCGGTCGCCGCCCCAGCCGCCCTCGCCGCGTACGAAGATCTGGGCGTCGTTGGTCCACAGCGGCCCCTCGGCGTCGGCGACCTCGGTGCGCATGACGAGGACGGCGGCCTTGCCCTTGTCGTACACGGCCGCGATGCGGCCGGTGGCGGTGGCCCGGCCCTCGGCCGGGATCGGGCGGTGGACGTCGAGGCTCTGGCCGCCGTGCAGGACCCTGGCCAGGTCGACGTCGACACCGGGCATGGACAGGCCGCTGATCACCCCGGGGGAGCCGGAGCCCGCGACGGTGGCGAAGCTGGGCAGGACCTGCAGCCGGGATTCCAGGGTGTAGCGCAGCTCGTCGGGGTCGGTGGCGGGGCTGTCCTTGTCCGGGTCGGCACCGGCCCCGATGCCGAGGTGGTAGAGCTGGACGTCCTTGGCGGACCAGCTGATCTCGCCGGTCCGGGGTTCGGCGGCGACCGCCTTCGCTGCGTCGATGGGCATGGGGCTCCTGACGGGTCTCAAGACCTCGGTGCGGACGTCCGCACCGTCGGCCGCACCGAGGTCGTCCACGGGCGGACCTAGAACGCGTTCCAGTCCGGCGCCCCCTGTATAGCCCAGCACTCGGAAGTTGTGAAGACTCCTGACACTGTGTCAGATCAGGTAGGCGGTGATGTCGGCGCAGACGTCGGCTGGCGGTGACGTCGGCAGTGACATTTGTACTGCCAGGGTCCGGACATCCGCCTCTGCCGCGCACCGGGTCCGGGTTCCTAACGTGGCCGTATGACACAGACGCGAAGCGCCGTGTCCTTCACGGGGGCGGTCAAGACGTACGGTGCGGTCCGCGCCGTGGACGGCATTCATCTGGACATCGCGAGGGGCGAGACGGTGGCCCTGCTGGGCCGCAACGGCGCCGGCAAGTCGACCACGCTGGGCCTGCTGCTCGGCCTGCTCACGCCCGACACCGGCACGGTGGAACTGTTCGGTGCCGCGCCGGAGCGGTCGGTGCGGGCGGGGCGGGTGGGGGCGATGCTGCAGGACGCCCGCCCGGTGACCCGGGTCACCGTCGGCGAGCTGGTCGGCTTCGTCGCCTCCCTCCCCCGCTCCCGGGTTCGCCCGAGCGGGGAGACCGAGACCCCCGCCACGTCATCGATGTCGGTCCATCAGGCGCTGGAGCTTGCCGGTATCACGGACCTGGCCGGGCGGCGGGTGGACCGGCTGTCCGGCGGGCAGGTCCAGCGGGTGCGGTTCGCTCTCGCGCTGGCCGGCGCCCCCGACCTGCTGGTGCTGGACGAGCCGACGGCGGGCCTGGACGTGGAGGCCCGGCGCGCCTTCTGGGACTCGATGCGTTCCTATGCCCGGCGCGGTCACACCGTCCTGTTCTCCACCCACTACCTGGAGGAGGCCGACGCGTACGCCGACCGGATCGTGGTCATCGACCGCGGGCGGATCGTCGCCGACGGCACCGGCGAGGAGTTGCGGCGCGCGGCCGGCGGCAATCTGGTCTCCGTCGCGGCGGCCGGACGCGACCCGCGGGAGCTGGCCCTGCTGCCCGGCGTCCGGTCGGTGGAGGTGCGCGGGGACCGGGTGCGGATGCGCTCGGACGACTCCGACGCGACCGTGATCGCCCTCGCCCGGCTGGGCGCGGTCAGGGCCCTGGAGGTGGTCCCGGCCTCGCTGGACGACGCGTTCCTCGCCCTCACCTCCCACGACCGCCGCCCTGACGCACCCGACTCGGCGGACGACCGCCACCACGACCTGGAGGCGGTGTGATCCTCGCCTATGTGCGCCTGGAGGTCCGCCGCACCCTGCGCGACGCGGGCTTCATGATCGGCGGCATCGCGATGCCGGTGATGATGTACCTGCTGTTCACCAACCTCGGCGAGAACGACAGCGCGTGGCGGACGGCCTCGATGGTCGGCATGGCCGCCTACGGTGCCGTCGGCTCGGCGCTGAACACCGGCGGCGCGGTCGCCGAGGACCGGGCGACGGGCTGGCTGCGGCAGTTGCGCGTGACCCCGATGACCCCGCGCGCGGTGGTGACCGGGCGGGTGCTGACCGGCGCGGTCACCGTGCTGCCCGCGATCGTCGCCGTGCTGGTGGCCGGCGGCCTGGTCAACGGGGTGCGGCTGGCGCCCTGGCAGTGGGCCGCGCTCACGCTGCTGCTGTGGTTCGGCTCGCTCCCCTTCACCCTGCTGGGCCTCGGCAACGGCTACCGGCTGACCGGGCCCGCCACCGGTGTCGTCAACATGGTCTGCAACCTCGGGCTCGCGGTGGTCGGCGGTCTGTGGTTCCCCGTCAGCCTGTTCCCGCACTGGCTGCGCACCCTGTCCGCGTTCACGCCCACCCGCCGTTTCGCCCAGCTGGGCACCGCCGTCACCGAGGGACGCGGACCCGCCCTCGGCGCGATCATCGTGCTGACCATGTGGCTGCTGGCGTTCGGTTCGTACGCTGTGCTGTCGTACCGCCGCCGGGCGGGGACCATCTGATCGGGGGACAGAGACATGTCGTGGTTGCGGCGGACGCGATGCCACCTCCAGTCCGTGCGGGAGGAACGGGCCCAGTGGCGGGCCGAGGTCGAACGGTTCCGGGCCGCACAGCGGGCCGCCCGCAAGAGCGGGAAGGATCCGGACGTCGACCACCCGGGCCCGCCGCCCTCCGGCTTCGCCCTGCTGCCCTGGCTGCTGATGGGCCTCGGGTCCTTCTCCAACCTGCTCCAGGGCGAGACCCCGAACCCGGTCGTCGGCGGCCTGGGCCTGGTCACCTTCAACTCCCTGTACATCTACGTCACCTTCCGCTCCTTCGACCGGGCCAAGCGCCAGGAGGTCTCCACGCGGGTGGCGCTGGGCCTGATGGCCCTGCTGACCACAGGTCTGGGGCTCGGGTACGGCGGCAACTGGCTGATGTTCTTCCCGCTGCTGGGCCTCGCCACCGGCGCCACCCTGCGCGGCCCGTGGCTGGGCCGCGCCGGCGTGCTGCTCGCGCTGTACGCGGGCGCCCTCTCCGGTGTCCGCGACGGCTGGTCGGACGCGGCCAACATCGGGTACGCGACGTTCCTGTCCACCATGGTGACCGCCGCGATCCTGAGCCTGGCCGAGGCCGTACGGGAGTTGCGCGCCGCCCGGGAGGAACTGGCCCGGCGGGCGGTGGAGAAGGAGCGGCTGCGCTTCTCCCGCGATCTGCACGACCTGCTCGGCCACACCCTGTCCGTGATCGTGGTGAAGTCCGAGGCGGCCCGGCGGCTCGCCCCGCGCGACCTGGACGCGGCGCTCGCACAGATCGGGGACATCGAGTCGGTGGGCCGGCAGGCGCTGACCGAGATCCGCGAGGCGGTGACCGGCTACCGCCGGGGCAGCCTGGCCACCGAACTGACCCGCGCCCGCTCGGCCCTGTCCGCGACCGGCATGGAACCGGTGGTGCGCCAGTCCGGCGCCCCCCTGGACCCGCCGGCCGAGGCACTGCTCGGCTGGGTGGTGCGCGAGGCGGTCACCAACGTCGTCCGGCACAGCGACGCCACCCGCTGCGAGATCACCGTCGACAGCGCCACCGAACGCGTCCGGCTCACGGTCACCGACAACGGCACCGACAACGGCACCGGCACCGGCACCGGCACCAGCACCAGCACCAGCACCGGCAAGGCCGTCACCCACCCCCACGAGGGCATCGGCGGCACGGGCCTCACCGGCCTCACCGAACGCCTCGCCGCGGCCGGCGGCTCCCTCACCGCCGGCCGCTCCCCCCGCGGCGGCTTCACGGTCACCGCGGAACTCCCCGTGGAACCAGTGGGGTTGTCGCCCACCGGGGGCGCCGGAGCCGCCGGGACCGCCGGGGCACCGGCACCGACGTCAACCACCACGGCGACAGCAACGTGACGGGCACGACGGACACGACGGACACGACGGACACGACGAGCACGACGGGCACCACGGGCACGCAGGGCTCGACGGACACTCGACGGAGTCGACGCTCACGCAACCAGGAGCGGCACGAACCGCCCCCTGGCTACGCTTGATCCGTGAACGAGATGCCCCGGGACCACCGGCCCGCCAAGTCCATCCGGGTTCTGCTCGCCGAGGACCAGGGCATGATGCGCGGCGCCCTCGCCCTGCTGCTGGGCCTGGAGGACGACATGGAGGTCGTCGCGCAGGTCTCGGCCGGCGACGCGATCGTGGACGCCGCGCTGCTGCACCGGCCGGACGTGGCCCTGCTGGACATCGAACTGCCGGGCATCAGCGGCCTGGACGCGGCGGCCCAGTTGCGTAAGCAGGCGCCGGGCTGCCGGGTGCTGATCCTGACGACCTTCGGCCGGCCCGGCTATCTGCGCCGGGCCATGGAGGCCGGAGCGGCCGGGTTCCTCGTCAAGGACGGGCCCGTGGAGGAACTGGCCGGGGCGATCCGGCGGGTGCTCACCGGGGAGACGGTGGTGGATCCGGTGCTGGCCGCTGCCGCGCTCAGCGCCGGGCCGAATCCGCTGACGGCCCGGGAGTGCGAGGTGCTGACGGCGTCGGTGGACGGAGCGACCGTCTCCGACATCGCCACGAAGCTGCACCTGTCCGAGTCCACCGTCCGGAACTACCTGTCGTCCGCGATCGGCAAGACGGGCACGCGGAACCGGGCGGAGGCGGTGCGGGAGGCCCGGCAGCAGGGGTGGCTGTGACCTCCCGGCGGTCCTACTTCGTCACCTCCCCGGATGCCTGCGTCACCTCCACGGACTCGTACGCCGTCCCCTCCGGGGCCACGCACACGACCCAGTCGGCCCCCGCAAAGCCTGCGGCCGGGCGGATCGCCGCGTCGGTGCGGGTCCCCTGACCCTGGGGAACCCGGCCGGCCACGGTCGTCGTACCGTCCTTCCAGTGGCAGGTGACCTGCCGGGCCGTCTTCGCGACCATGCCGATCACCAGACGTCCGGAGCTCGCGCCGTCGGACGAGAAGCGGGTGGCGACGGCCTCGACGTCCGTGCCCGAGAGGTGATCCACCTCCTCTGCCGTGTTGTACATGACCTGCAACTTGCGCTCGGTGCCGTAGCTGCGGCTCACGAAGTACGAGGTCTTGCCGATCAGGTCGGCGGACTTGTCGACCGGGGGCTTGACTCCCAGGCGGGACATCGCGCTGAACTGCGTCACCGCCTCCGGTGCGTTGCGGGGCGCACCCCACACCTCCACGCCCGCGCTCCACTCCTTGCCCCGGTAGGTCCCCCGGGCCAGCTCGGTGAACCACGGTTCGTACACATGCCGTGCCTGCGCCGAGGACGGCGGCTTCGCCACGTCCGCCCCCCGGTCCCCGTGTCCGGGCAGCCCGGCGAAGGCCAGCGTCGCGCCCGTCGACCCCGCGAGCACCACCGCCGTCGCCGCGGCCACGGCCCAGCGGCGGGCTCTGCGACGGCGGCCGGCCCGCATGACGGCCTGGACCGGGGCTATGCCGATCTCGACCTCGTCCGCGGCGTCCGCGAGGAGGAGGGCGATGTCCGTACGACTCATGTCGTCGTTCCTGTTCTGGTCCGCGTTCGTCACTTCCGCCCTCCCTGCGTCACCATGCCGGTCAGTCCCGGTATGGCGCGGAGTTTCGCGATCCCCTTGGCCGTGTTGCTCTTGACCGTGCCGACCGAGCAGCCCATCGCCTCCGCCGCCTGGGTCTCCGTCAGGTCCTCCCAGTAGCGCAGTACCACCGCCTCCCGCTGCCGGGCGGGGAGTTGGGCGAGCGCCGTGAGCAGGGCGCCGCGGTCGTCGGCCTGGGCGATCGGGTCGCCCGTGCCGGCCACCTCGTGCACCATGCCCGAGTCGTCCCTCGGTGCCAGGAACTCCTTGAGCCTTCTTCTGTGTTTGCGCGCGTGCAGGTTGATCATCACGCGCCGTACGTACGCCTCCGGATCGTCGGCCGCGCCGACCCTGCGCCAGGCCACGAAGGCCTGTTCGAGCGTCGACTGGACCAGGTCCTCGGCGGCGTGCTGCTCCCCCGTGAGGAGAAATGCCGTTCGCATCAGCCGCGGCCAGCGGCCGACCATGAAGCTCTGGAACTCCTCGTCCCGAGCATTCTTCCGATCCCCCATGGGCACCTCCTTGATGTCAGAAGGAGTCCATGAGCCCCTCGGATCGTTGCCTCATTCCGCCGGAGATTCCTCCGACGAGGCCGCCGCCGATGGTGCCTCCTGAGAATCCTCCGAAGACGCCACCGAAGACGCCGCCTGAGAATCCTCCGGAGATCCTGTCGAAGGTGCCGCCGGAGATTCCGTCGAAGCTCCAGCCGAGGACCCCGCCGACGATCCAGCCGAGGATCCCGACGACGATCCAGCCGAAGATCCCGCCGCGGCCGAAGAAGCGCTGTGCGGCAGCCACACCAGCATCAGCGCCGCTCCGCCCAGCAGCACGGCCGCGCTCGTGCGGAAGGCGAGCGCGTAGCCGTCCGTCAGCGCCTCGGCCCCGCCGCCGTCGCCCGTCCCTGCCGCGGCGACGGTCGACATGACGGCGAGTCCGAGCGAACCGCCCATCGTGCGCGAGGTGTTGACCAACCCCGCCACCAGCCCGGCCTCTCCCGGTGCCGCACCGGAGGTGGCCAGTGAGGCCAGCGGGGTCGCGGACAGGCCCGCGCCGAGCATCATCAGCATGCCGGGGATCATGATTCCGGTGACGTAGGGGCTGTGCGCGCTCAGCGTCGACTGCCAGCCGAACCCGACGGCGGCCACCAGCGTGCCGGCCGTCGCCACCCTGTGCGCCCCGGCCGTCCGCATCAGCCGCGGCGCCAGCTTCGAGCCCACCACCACCGACAGCGAGCTGGGCACCAGGGCGGTCCCGGACTCCAGCGGCGAGTAGTGGAGCACGTTCTGGGTGTACAGCGTCATGAAGTACCACATGCAGAACATCGCCGAGCCGCAGATGAACATCGCCGCGTTCGCCGAGGCGACCGAGCGCAGCCGGAGCAGGCCGAGCGGCATCAGCGGGGCCGCCGTACGCGCCTCGACCAGCAGGAAGAGGGCGATCAGGGCCAGGCCGGCGCACAGCGGCACCAGTGTGGCCGCGGCCGTCCAGCCCTCCGCCTCGGTCTGCACGATGCCGTAGGCCAGCGTCGCGAGGCCCGCCGTCACCAGCAGGGCGCCCAGCACGTCCAGCCGCCGCCTGTCCCCCGCGCGGCTCTCCGTCAGCCAGGAGACGGCACCGGCCAGGACCACCGCGCCCACCGGCACGTTGATCAGCAGCACCCACCGCCAGGACAGCAGGTCCACCAGCACCCCGCCGACGATGCCGCCCGCGGCCCCGCCGCCGGCGCCCACGGCGGTCCATGTCGCTATCGCCCGCGCCCGTGCGGCACCCTCCGGCACCGCGGCCGTCACCAGGGTCAGTGTCGACGGTGCCAGTACGGCGGCGCCGAGCCCCTGCACGGCCCGCGCCAGCAGCAGCTGCCAGCCCTCCTGGGCCAGCCCGCCGCCCAGTGAGGCCAGCGTGAACACGCCGAGCCCGACGAGGAACATCCGCTTGCGGCCGTAGAGGTCACCGGCGCGCCCGCCGAGCAGCAGGAAGCCGGCGAAGGCGATGGCGTAGGCGTTCACCACCCATTGCAGGCCGCCGGGGCTCAGCCCGAGGTCGGTGCGCATCGACGGCAGGGCGACGTTCACGACTGACACGTCGAGGACGACCAGGAACTGCCCGGCGCAGGCCAGCGCGACCACCACCCAGGCGGGAGGGGCGGTGCGGCGGGATATGAGGGGTGAGGGCGAGGTGCCGGCGGCTTCGAGCATGGGCGTCATGTTCTCAACCCGCCGACAGTCCTTGCATCGGCATTTCGGACCATCGGTTCGTGGGTCGTACGGCCTACACCCGGCAGACCTCCCCCCAACACCGGGCAGACCTCCCGCGACGCCGGGCAATCCTCCCGCGACGCCGGGCAGACCTCCCGCGATACTCAGCAGACCATCCGCTATACCCGGCAGGCCTCCGCGACACCGGGCAACCTCCCCCGACACCCAGCAGGCACCCCGCAACACTCAGCGGAGCGGACCTCCCGCGACACCGCACAGACCTCCCGCGACACCCAGCAGACCCCCCGCTATACCCGGCAGACCTCCCCCGACACCCCGCAGACCCCCCGCGACACCCGGCAGCCCCCTCCCCCGCGACACCGCGCAGACCTGCGCCCCCTCACCCCACCGCCCGCAGCAGCGTCACCACCGCCGCCCCGCCCAGCCCGATGTTGTGCGCGAGCCCCACGCGCGCCCCCGGAACCTGCCGTTCCCCCGCCTCGCCCCGTACCTGCCAGACCAGTTCGGCGGCCTGGGCGAGGCCGGTCGCGCCCAGGGGGTGCCCCTTGGAGATCAGCCCGCCGGACGGGTTGACCACCCACCGGCCGCCGTACGTCGTCGCCCCGGACTCCACGAGCGGGCCGGACTCCCCCGGCCCGCACATGCCGAGCGCCTCGTACGTCAGCAGTTCGTTGACGGAGAAGCAGTCGTGCAGCTCGACGACGTCCACGTCCTCGATGCCGAGCCCGGCACGCTCGTACACCCGGCGGGCCGCCTCCCGGGACATGGGCTGTCCGACGACGTCGATGCAGGAGCCGGAGGCGAAGGACTCCTCGGTGTCCGTGGCCATGGCCTGGGCGGCGATCTCGACCAGGCCGGTCAGGGAGCGCTCCTCGGCGAACCGTTCGGAGACGACGACGGCGGCGGCGGCGCCGTCGGAGGTCGGCGAGCACTGGAGCTTGGTCAGCGGCCGGTGGACCGTGCGCGCGGCGAGGATGTCGACGACCTCGTACACGTCCCGGAACTGGGCGTTGGGGTCGTGTGCCGAGTGGCGGTGGTTCTTGGCGGCGACCGCGGCGAGCTGCGTCTCGGTGGTGCCGTACTTCTCCATGTGCTCGCGGGCCGCGTCGCCGAAGATCTGCGCCGTGGGCGGGGTCGCCTCGAAGCCGTGCCGGGCGGCCATGACGCCGTAGTGCCGGGCCACGGGCGAGGCGGAGAAGTCACCTGTGCCGGCTCCCGCGCCGAGCGTGCCCTTCTTCATCTTCTCGAAGCCCAGCGCCAGTACGCAGTCGCAGGCGCCGCCCTCGACGAGCTGGCGGGCCAGCATCAGCGCGGTCGCGCCGGTGGCGCAGTTGTTGCTGACGTTGTAGACGGGGATGCCGGTCAGGCCGAGTTCGTAGACGGCGCGCTGGCCGGCGGTCGAGGGCTGGAAGCAGTAGCCGACGGGAACCTGTTCCACGTCGTCGTAGGCGATGCCGGCGTCCGCGAGCGCCGCGCCGCCCGCTTCCCGCGCCATGTCCCAGTACTGCCGTTCCCGGGTCCCGGGCTTCTCGAACCGGGTCATCCCGACCCCGGCGACATAGGCCTTCATGGCGCGCCAGAGTAGAACGTGTTCCTGTAATGCACCATCCCCTGACGGCGATTCAGAAACCCATGGGTCGGTCAAGAGTTCGTTAGACGCCCGAAGCAACGGAATAGATGCTCATGCATACGAGGTTTCCCCGGTACTCATCCAGGCGGGAGGCCTCACCCCATGTCCCACTCGACGACCGATCAACCCAGCCGGAAGGCGCGCGGGACCGTGGTCCCGGTGCTCGCCTTCGCGGGCATCGTGGTCGCGGTGATGCAGACCCTGCTCGTGCCGGTCATCAAGGACCTGCCGCAACTGCTGGGCACCGCGCCCAGCAACGCCACCTGGGTCCTGACCTCGACGCTCCTGTCCGGCGCCGTCGCCACCCCGATCATGGGCCGGCTCGGCGACCTCTACGGCAAGCGGCGCATGCTGATCCTCAGCCTCGCCGTCATGGTGGCCGGCGCCCTGATCAGCGCGTTCACCAGCGAGCTGCTCACGATGATCGTGGGCCGCAGCCTGCAGGGCTTCGCCATGGGCGCGATACCGCTGGGCATCGGTCTGATGCGGGACATGCTGCCGCGCGAGCGGCTCGGCTCGGCCATGGCCCTGATGAGTTCCTCCATCGGCGTCGGCGGCGGCCTCGCCCTGCCCGGCGCCGCCGTGGTCGCCCAGCACACCGACTGGCACGCCCTGTTCTACGGCGCCGCCGGCCTCGGCGTGCTCGCCATCGTCCTCACCCTCGTCGCCGTACCGGAGTCCCCGATGCGCGCGGAGGGCTCCTTCGACGTGCTCGGCGCGCTCGGCCTGTCCACCGGTCTGGTGCTGCTCCTGCTGCCCATCACCAAGGGCAGCGACTGGGGCTGGTCCTCGGGCACCACGCTCGGCCTGTTCGCCGCGGCCGTCGCCGTGCTCCTCCTGTGGGGCGTGTACGAGCTACGCGTCAAGGCACCGCTGGTCGACCTGCGCACCACCGCCCGCCGCGAGGTGCTGCTCACCAACCTCGCCTCGATCATGGTCGGCGTCAGCTTCTACGTCGTCTCGCTCGTCCTGCCCCAGCTGCTCCAGCTGCCGAAGGCCACCGGCTACGGTCTCGGCCAGTCCATGGTCGTCGCGGGCCTGTGCGTGGCCCCGCTGGGCCTGACGATGATGTTCACGGCGCCGGTCTACGCCCGCATCTCCGCCCGCTACGGCCCCAAGGTCACCCTCATCATCGGCCTGCTGATCATCGCCGTCGGCTACGGCGGCGGACTCGGCCTGATGGACGCGGCCTGGCAGACGCTCGTCACGTCCGTGATCCTCGGCGCGGGCATCGGCCTCGCCTACTCCTCGCTGCCCGCGCTGATCGTCGGCGCGGTCCCCGCGTCGGAGACCGGCGCGGCCAACGGCCTCAACACGCTGATGCGGTCCATCGGCACGTCGGTGTCGAGCGCGGTCATCGGCATGGTGCTCGCCAACACGGCGAACAACGTGGGCGGGGTCGCGGTGCCCACCATGCACGGCTTCCACGTGTCCTTCCTGATCGCGACGGCCGCTGTGGCGGTGGGTCTGCTGCTGGCGTTCTTCCTGCCGAACTCCGGGCGTCCGTCCCAGCACACGCAGCTGCGGGCGAGCAGTGAGGAGGACGCGGTGCTGGAGCGGGTCGAGGAGGCGCTGCGAGGCTTCCGGGGGCGGGTGCTGGACGCGTCCGGCGTGCCGGTCGCCCGTGCCAAGGTGACGCTGATCGACCGGGCGGGGCGGCAGGCGGGGGCGACCGTCTCCGACGAGGACGGCGGTTATGCGGTGGTGGTGCCGGCCCAGGGGGCGTATGTGCTGGCCGCACGGGCTTCGGGGCATGGACCGCTCGCTTCTTCGGCGACGCACCCCGGTGAGGAGCGGGCTGTCGATCTGGATCTTTCGTTGCCTGCGGAGAGTGTGAGCGCGTAAGGGGGTCGGCGGGTATGAGCGCGCAACGGGCCCCGCGGGTATGAGCGCGCAACGGGCCCCGCGGGTCTGCCGGTCGGCGGCTGCGGGTTTCGTGGTGGCTGGTCGCGCCCACGCGGCCGAGCCGCATGTCGGCACAGCCCCGCCCCCCTTTCGGGGCGCCGCACCGCGAGGTGTCATCACCGCACCCCCTGTCGCCTGGTGACAGGGGGTGCGGCAGCATGGGCGGCCCCAGCGTCGTACGACCGAGAGGCCCCCATGCCCGGCACCGCTCCCACGCCCGAGATCCTGGCCGCCTTCGAGGCGGCGAAGGGGTTCATGCCCACCGATGAGGGGCTGGCGTTGTACGCGGCCGCGGTGGAGGCGGGGCGGGCGGGGTTGCCGTTGCTGGAGGTCGGGACGTACTGCGGCCGCTCGACGGTGCTGCTCGCGGACGCGGCGCGGGCGGCCGGGGTCACCGCGCTGACCGTCGACCACCACCGGGGCAGCGAGGAGCAGCAGCCGGGCTGGGACTACCACGACCCGGAGACGGTCGACCCCGAGATCGGTCTGATGGACACGCTTCCCACGTTCCGCAGGACGCTGCACCGGGCGGGGCTGGAGGAGCACGTGGTGGCGCTGGTCGGCCGCTCCCCGCAGGTGGCGGGGATCTGGAACTCGTCCCTCGGTCTCGTCTTCATCGACGGCGGTCACACCGACGAGCACGCCGGCGCCGACTACGAGGGCTGGGCGCCGCATGTCGCCGAGGGCGGGCTGCTGGTGATCCACGACGTGTTCCCGGAGCCGGAGGACGAGTTCACGGGGCAGGCGCCGTACCGCGTGTATCTGCGGGCGCTGGAGTCGGGCGCGTTCACTGAGATCTCCGTCACGGGGTCGATGCGGGTGCTGCGCCGGACCGGGGCGGGGATCTGACCCGGGTTCGCCCGGGGGAGCACGCACCCCGCGCCTCGCGCCCCCGCACCCCCGCACTCCCGGGCCCGCCACCCGCCCGGCCCGCTCCGCGAGGTGAGGGATCCGCACGGCCGCTAGGGTGGCAGGCGTGTCGTACGTAGGCCCGGACTTCGAACCCCCGCAGCCCCGCCGGCCCCGGCGCGGGCCGCTGACCGTAGCCCTCGCCGCGCTCGTTCCCGGAGCGCTGCTGGGCTGGCTGGTGTACGAGGGGGTGGGCGGATCCGGAGGCTCGGACGCGGCGGGTGCTCACAGTTCCCCCTCCTCGTCATCAGCCGTGTCGTCGTCATCGTCGTCGTCATCTTCTTCGTCATCGCCGGGCGCGGGTGAGCCCTCGTCGGCCGGGGGCGGCGACGACGCCAAGCGGGCGGATCCGACGCCCGGCGCGTCCGCACCGGCCGGATCCGGCTCGCTCAGGGGCAAGGTCGTCGTCATCGACCCGGGCCACAACCCCGGCAACTTCCGGCACACGGCCGAGATCAACCGCCAGGTCGACGTCGGCAACGGCCGCAAGGAATGCGACACGACCGGCACGTCCACCAACGACGGTTACACCGAGGCCGAGTTCACCCTCGACGTCTCCCACCGGCTGCGGACACTGCTGGAGCAGCAGGGGGCCACGGTGAGGCTGACGCACGACAACGACTCGCCGTCCTGGGGCCCGTGCGTCGACGAGCGGGCGCGGATCGGCAACACCGCGCCGGCGGACGCCGCCATCTCCATCCACGCCGACGGCGCGGCCGAGGGCGATCGCGGCTTCCATGTCATCCTGCCCGGATCCGTGCACGCCGGCGCCGCGGACACCCGCCCGATCCTGGACTCCTCCAGCGACCTCGGTCAGCGCGTGGCGGGTTCCTTCCTGCGCGAGACCGGCGAGCCGCCCTCCAACTACATCGGCGAAGGTACCGGTCTCGTCACACGTACGGACCTGGGTGGTCTCAATCTGTCGACAGTCCCCAAGGTGTTCATCGAGTGCGGCAACATGCGCGATAGCAAGGACTCGGCGCGGCTGACCACCGGTGCCTGGCGGCAGAAGGCCGCGCAGGGGATCTCTGAGGGAATCGTGAGCTTCCTGCGTGAGTCGTGACCGGCGGGCGGAACCGGGCGGACAGCACGATCTTGCGGACGATAGTGTCTACCGACGACGAGACGACCTACGAAGGACCTGCTGAAGTGAATATCCGCTCCCTCACTAGAGGCGACGGCGTGGTGATCGGAGCAGCGGTGTTGCTGTTCATCGCGTCGTTCCTCAAGATCTACTCAGCTTCCGGGTACAGCCTGGACTCGAACGCGTGGGACAGCCTCGGCACCGGCCTCGGTGTCTACATGGGCGGGGTCATCGGCGCCGCCCTGATCGTCGTCAACCGTTGCCTGCCTCAGCCGCGCAAGGTCGCCGGCCTCGATCTCGGCACGGTCGGCGTGGCGTTCACGGTCCTCGTCGCCTGGATCCAGCTCTGGGCCCTGCTGGACGTCCCGGAGGGCCTCGACGCCGCCGCCGGTCTCATCCTCGGCTTCATCGCCGCTCTGGTCCTGGCCGGCGCGGCCGTGGCCACCGGGCTCGTCCCCGCCCTCCAGGCCGCCCTGGTCCCGGCCCCCAAGCCGAGCGCCCCGGGGCCCTACGGCGCCCAGCCGCCCGGTGGTTACGGCTACCCGGGCGCCCAGGCCCCGCAGCAGCCGTACGGGGCCCAGCCGCAGCAGGGTCAGCCGTACGGGGCGCAGGCCCAGCCGCAGCCGGCCGCGCAGGGTGCGGCGGCGTCGCAGCCCGCGGCCGGGGACTTCTCGCCGTTCTGGTTCGCCGTGCCGGTGGCCCGTCCGCTGTTCGGGGAGGACGGCGCGCCGAACCCGATCGCCGAACTGGCCCCCGGTACCTGGTACTTGGCGGTCGAGCAGCGCGGTGCCGCGCTGGTGGCCCAGACCCAGGACGGCCGCCGCGGCGTGCTGCAGGACACCTCGGGGATCCAGCGCGGCTGAGCCGTCCGGTTCCTCGCGCACGGCTCCTCGCCCTTCCGGGCGGGGGGCCGTTGTCGTACAGTCGGCCCCCGGCAAGCGAACTGACGGAGCGTCAGGAGGCAGGCATGCGGCTCGGTCTCGCACTCGGCTACTGGGGACGCGGTCCGGACGCCGGTCATGTGCCGCTGGCCCGCGAGGCGGAGCGGCTCGGCTACCACTCGGTGTGGACGGCCGAGTCCTGGGGCTCGGACGCCTTCACCCCGCTGACGTGGATCGCCGCGCGGACCTCGACGATCAGGCTGGGCACGGGAGTTGCCCAGATGGCGGCCCGCACCCCGACCGCGACCGCGATGCACGCGCTCACCCTGGACCATCTGTCCGGCGGGCGGATGATGCTCGGGCTCGGCCTGTCCGGGCCGCAGGTGATGGAGGGCTGGTACGGCCGCCCGTTCCCGAAGTCACCACTGACCGCGACCCGGGAGTACGTGGACGTCGTACGGCAGGTGCTGCGGCGGGAGGGGCCCGTCAGGTCGGCGGGGCGTTTCCATCCGCTGCCGTACCGGGGGCCGGACGGCACGGGGCTGGGCAGGCCGCTGAAGCCGATCACGCACCCGCTGCGCCCCGAACTGCCTGTTCTGCTGGGTGCGGAGGGGCCGAAGAACGTGGCGCAGACGGTCCGGATCGCCGACGGCTGGCTGCCGCTGTACTGGTCGCCGAGCCGTCCCGAGGTGTACGGGGACGCGGTGCGGGAGCTGCCCGAGGGGTTCCTGGTGGCGCCGATGGCCCGGGTGAAGGTGTGCGACGACGTCGTCGAGGGGGTGCTGCCGGTGAAGGCGATGCTCGGCTTCTACATCGGCGGCATGGGCCACGCGGCCCGCAACTTCCACGCCGATCTCATGGCCCGCATGGGCTACGAGGAGGAGGCGCGGCGGATCCAGGAACTGTTCCTCGCCGGGCGGCGCGAGGAGGCCGTGCGCGCGGTGCCGGACGCCTTCGCCGACGAGATCTCGCTCGTGGGCCCGCGCGAACGCATCGCCGAGCGGCTGGAGTTGTGGCGCAAGGGTCCGGTGACGGACCTGCTGGCCCTGTCACCGGACCCGGACACCCTCAGGGTGCTGGCGGAGCTGAACTCCTAGGCGGGTGTCAGCCCTTGGTGAGCTGGGAGGCGGAGGGCACCTGGTTCTTGACGGGGGCGCCGGCGCTCTGGCCCGCGTCCTTCACCTTGTTGATCAGGTCCTCGTAGGTGCCGGCCGCGTTCCCGTCGCCCTTGCGCAGCTTGGCCGGCAGATCCTTGAGGGAGTTGATCCCGGCGTTGAGCGGTTCGAGGGCCTTGGCGAGCGTCGGGTCGCCCTGGGCGTTGCGCTGGGCGGCCTTGAGCCGGTTGTAGGCGAAGACGCCGGCCAGACCGGCCTTGATCAGGGCCGCCCTGCGGCCCTTGGCGCCCTTCTTGAACTTGCCGTCCTTCCAGGGCTTGACGATCCACTGGTACGTCGCGCCGGCCGCGAGGCCCGCGTTCGCCACGAACCGGGTCTTCGCGAACTTCTGGCGTTCGGCGGACGTGCTCGGGCTGGGCGTCGCCGCTGCGGCGGCCATCGCCGAGACGTCGTTCTTCGTGGTCTTCTCGCTGCTGCCACAGGCGGTGGAACCGGCGACGAGGGCGCAGCACAGGGTCAGCGCGACGAAGAGGCGCCGTATCGGAACGGGCACGAGGTCCTCCGGACATGTCTCCCCGAGCGGGTATCTCCACCGGCAGCGTCACCCGAACGGCCGTGCCGCGCCACTCGAGGAACGCTCGGGTTTCGTCTTCCGTTTCGCGGAAATCCGGTGGGTATGCGCCTGCGGTGTCGCCGTGACGGCGCGGGCCCACGCCGTCGCGGTCCGCATGCACCGGCCCTGAACACGCCGTGGGCCGGCGCCGGGCAGGCCGGCGCTAGCCGCAGCAGTCCGGGTCGAGTCCCAGGGGCAGGAGATCGCCGCCGAAGACGGCGCAGGTGGCGTCGTGGCCGCCCAGCGCGGCCACGGCCAGCAGCAGGGAGCCGGCCGTCCAGGTGGTCAGCTCGCGCGGCCAGACGACCTGGTCGTCGAAGACGTAGCCCGTCCAGTACAGGCCGCTCTCCGGGTCGCGCAGATGCTGGATGGACTGGAGAATGTCCAGGGAGCGGTCCGACTCGCCGACCGCCCACAGCGCGAGGGCGAGTTCGCTGGACTCGCCGCCGGTCACCCACGGGTTGGGGACGACGCAGCGCACGCCGAGGCCGGGCACGACGAAACGGTCCCAGCCCTCCTCGATGCGCGCCTTGGCCTGCGCCCCGGTCAGGGCGCCGCCGAGGACCGGGTAGTACCAGTCCATCGAGTAGCGGTCCTTGTCCAGGAAGCGTTCGGGGTGCCGCTGGATCGCGTGGCGCAGCGCGCCCACCGCCAACTCCCAGTCCGGCTGCGGCTCTTCGCGCTGCTCGGCGATGGCGAGCGCGCAGCGCAGGGCGTGGTAGACCGAGGAGCTGCCGGTGAGCAGGGCGTCCGCGGTGGGGGTGCCGTCGTCCTCGCGCCGCCAGCCGATCTGCCCGCCGGGCTGCTGGAGCCCGAGCACCCATTCGACGGCCGCGTAGACGGTCGGCCACATCCGGTCCAGGAACGTGTCGTCCCCGGTCGACAGGTAGTGGTGCCAGACGCCGACGGCTATGTAGGCGACGAAGTTCGACTCGCGGGCGCGGTCGGTGACGTCGTCGTGGGCGCCGTCGGCGTAGGCGGCGTACCAGGAGCCGTCCTCGTTCTGGTGCCGCGCCAGCCAGTCGTAGGCCCGCTCTGCGGCCTCCTGCTCGCCGGCCGCGTCCAGGGCCATCGCGGCCTCGGTGTGGTCCCACGGGTCCAGGTGGTGCCCGCGGAACCAGGGGATCGCGCCGTCCTCCCGCTGCACGGCCAGGATGCCGCGGACGGTCTCGGCGGCCTGCTCGGCGGTGAGGACCCCAGGCAGGACGAGGTGTTCTGTCCGGGGAGTCGTCACTTGGCGTCCACCCGGGGCAGGTGCGGCTTGGTCGCGTAGGCCACGAAGCTCTTGCCGATCAGCGGGTTCAGCGCCTGCTCGGCGACCCGGGTGGCCAGCGGCTTCTTCATGATGTCCCAGACCAGCAGCTTGTGGTACGCCTTGACGGGCAGCGCCTTGTCGTTGTCGACGCCGAAGGCGCACTTCAGCCACCAGTACGGGGCGTGCAGGGCGTGCGCGTGGTGGGTGCCGTACGGCTTCAGGCCGGCCTCGCGGATCTTGCCGAGCAGTTCGTCCGCCTTGTAGATGCGGATGTGGCCGCCCTCGACCTCGTGGTAGGCGTCGGACAGCGCCCAGCAGACCTTCTCGGGGCCGTAGCGGGGCACGGTGACGGCGATCCGGCCGCCCGGCTTGAGCACGCGCACCATCTCGGCGAGCACGCCCTTGTCGTCGGGGATGTGCTCCATCACCTCGGAGATGATGACGACGTCGAAGGACTCGTCCGGGAAGGGCAGCGCGAGGGCATCGCCCTCCATGGCCGTGGCGGTGGCGCCGGCGGGCGCCTCCCCGGCCTCCTTCATCGCCGCGAACCACTTGGCGACCTCGCGGATCTCCTCGGCGTTCTGGTCGAGGGCCACGACGTGCGCGCCGCGCCGGTAGCACTCGAAGGCGTGCCGGCCGGCCCCGCAGCCGAGATCCAGGACACGGTCGCCGGGGGCGAGCGGGAACCGGGAGAAGTCGACGGTCAGCACGTGGCCCTGCTTTCGGAGTTGAGGTCGGCGGTCAACTGATGGACTTCCACGATCACTTGACGGCCTCGGTCAGCCGTGCGGCCTGCGTCACCTGCTCGGCCTCGGTCTCCCGCGCGGCCCGCGTCACCTGGTCGGGCCCGCTCGTCGCCGTGGCCGCGGAGTGGCGGGCGGCCGGGTTTCGGGCGCGGGAGAGGGCAATGGCCTCGCGGTACCGGGCCACCGTGCCCTCGGCGGCTCGCGCCCAGGTGAAGTGCCGCAGGACCCGTTCACGCCCTGCCGCGCCCAGCCGGGCCCGCAACTCCCTCTCGCCCAGCAGCCTGCCGAGCCCCGCGGCCAGCGCGCCGGAGTCGCCCGGCGGTACCGCGAGGCAGGTCTCGCCGTCGCGCCCGGCGACCTCGGGGATCGCGCCGCCGGTGGTGGCGACCAGCGGGGTGGCGGTGGCCATGGCCTCGGCGGCGGGCAGCGAGAACCCCTCGTACAGCGAGGGCACGCACGCGACCTGGGCCGAGCGGATCAGGTCGACCAGTTCGGCGTCGGAGATGCCCTTGACGAAGCCGACGGCGCCTTCGAGGCCGTACCGCTCGATCGCCTGGGCGACCGGGCCCTCGGCGGGGCGCTTGCCGACGACGACGAGGTGGGCGGCCGGGTGCTCGGTGCGCACCTTGGCGAGCGCCTCCACGAGGAAGACGAGGCCCTTGAGCGGCACGTCGGCGCTGGACGTGGTGACGATCCTGCCGGGCACCTCGGCGACGGCCGGATTCGGCGAGAAGAGGTCGGTGTCGGCGCCGATGTGGACCACGTGGACGCGGTCGTCGCGGACGCCGAGGTGGTCCACGATCTCCTGGCGGGAGCTGCCGGAGACGGTGAGCACGGAGGGCAGCCGGCGGGCGACGCGCTTCTGCATGCGGGTGAAGGCGTACCAGCGGCGCACCGAGTAGCGGCGCTGCCAGCCCTCGGCCGCGTCCAGTTCGAGCTGCCGGTCGACGGTGATGGGGTGGTGGATCGTGGTGACCAGGGGGGCGCCGATGTCGCCGAGCAGGCCGTAACCGAGGGTCTGGTTGTCGTGGACGACGTCGAACTCGCCCTGCCGGGCGCGCAGATGGCGCCGGGCGCGCAGCGAGAACGTCAGCGGTTCGGGGAAGCCGCCGGTCCACATCGTGCCGACCTCGAGCGCGTCGATCCAGTCCCGGTACTCGTCCCGGTCCGGGGTGCGGAAGGGGTCGGGCTGGCGGTAGAGGTCGAGGCTGGGCAGCTCGGTCAGGCTCAGCCGGCCGGCGTAGTCCTCGTGCTCGTCCAGCACGGGATACGGCTGCGAGCCGATGACCTCGACGCGGTGGCCGAGGCGGGCCAGTTCGCGGGACAGGTTGCGTACGTAGACGCCCTGGCCGCCGCAGAACGGGTTCCCTTTGTAGGTGAGGAGTGCGATGTCCAGCGGTCGCCTGCCGTCGGCAGCCAGATCCTGCCGAGGACCCGCCTGACTGGCCTCAGCGGTCACTCTGGGCCCCTCTCTGCCTGCACTGTCCCGCGACAGTATGACGGGACGCTAATCTAGAACAAGTTTCAGACTTGATCGTTCAAGAGGTTCTGAATCTACCGGCAGGTAGGGATGCTGTGAGCAGTGGATCAGGTGATTCACGCCACGGCGCGGGCCCCTGCCCCGCTGTTCGATCACATGCCCTACAGACGCCCTCACCGACTGTCACGGAACGGGACCCATGCCAGCGCAATCCAAGGCGGAAGCCAGTAGCGTCCGGCCCCTGTCGGAACCGCTCACCGAGCGGCAGCAGGCCCGTCGGCGGCGGATCCTGCACACGAGCGCGCAACTGGCGAGCCGGGGCGGTTTCGACGCGGTGCAGATGCGCGAGGTCGCCGAGTCCTCGCAGGTGGCCCTGGGCACCCTGTACCGCTACTTCCCGTCCAAGGTGCATCTGCTGGTCGCGACCATGCAGGACCAGCTGGAGCGCATGCACGGCACGCTGCGCAAGAAGCCCCCGGCGGGCGAGCGGCCGGCCGAGCGGGTCGCGGAGACCCTGATGCGGGCCTTCCGCGCCCTGCAGCGCGAACCGCATCTGGCCGACGCCATGGTCCGCGCCCTGACCTTCGCGGACCGCAGCGTCTCCCCCGAGGTCGACCAGGTATCCCGGCAGACCACGGCGATCATCCTGGACGCGATGGGCCGGGAGAATCCGACCCCCGAGCAGCTCTCCGCGGTCCGCGTCATCGAGCACACCTGGCACTCGGCCCTCATCACCTGGCTCTCGGGGCGCGCCTCCATCGCCCAGGTCAAGATCGACATCGAGACGGTGTGCCGCCTGATCGACCTGACGGACCCGGACCCGAACGCGGACCCGGACCCGGACGCGTCCCGCTGACCGACCTCTGGCCGTCAGTCCTCCGGTCCCCTGACCTTTCGGCCTTCTGGTCATCCTGCCTTCTGGCCCTCTAGTCCTCCGGCGGGAACACCGGTTCGCCGCTGTCCGCCAGGGTGATCATGATGGCTTCGACCGGGCAGCTCTCGGCCGCGCTCAGAACCGGTTCGCCGGCGTCGGTGTCCGGTTCGACGGGGTGGGACTGGCGGGCCGGGTCGAGCCGGAAGCCGTCGGGGGCGTGGTGGAGGCACTGGGCGGAGCCGATGCAGAGGGAGCGGTCGACCTCGATGTGCCAGCGGTCTCCCATCCTCAGGCCCCCGCCGGGAGGTGGATCATCTTGTGTTCGAGGTAGGCGGAGTAGCCCTCGGGCCTGAACTCCCGCCCCAGACCGGAGTTCTTGTAGCCGCCGAACGGGCCGAGCATGTCGAGGCTGAAGGTGTTGACGGAGTAGGTGCCGGTGCGGATCCGCCGGGCGACCTCGATGCCGCGCTCGACGTCCGCCGTCCACACGCTGCCGGAGAGGCCGTAGTCGGAGTCGTCGGCGATCTTCACGGCCTCCTGTTCGTCGCCGTAGGGCAGGAGACAGATCACGGGCCCGAAGATCTCCTCGCGGGCGATGCGCATGGCGTTGTCGACGTCCCCGAAGAGGGTGGGCTCGACGTACCAGCCCTTGTCCAGTCCGGCGGGGCGGCCACCGCCGCTGAGGACCTTGGCGCCCTCTTCCTGGCCGATGCGGATGTAGTCGAGGCTGCGCTGCTGCTGGCGCCGGGCGACCAGGGGGCCGACCTGGGTGGCGGGGTCGAGCGGGTCGCCGACCTTCAGGGCGCTCGCCGCCCGCGCGAAGGCGTCGGCGAACTCGTCGTAGCGGGCGCGCGGGACGAGGATGCGGGTCTGGGCGACACAGGCCTGGCCGTTGTTCATCCAGGCCGCCGGGACGATGCCCGACACGGCGGTATCGAGGTCCGCGTCCGGCAGCACGACCGCGGCCGACTTGCCGCCCAGTTCCAGGGTGACGCGGGTGAGGTTGCGGGCGGCCACCTCCATCACGCGCTTGCCTGCCGCGACCGAGCCGGTGAAGGAGACCTTGTCGACACCCGGGTGCCCGACCAGGTACTCACTCACCTCGCGGTCGGCGGGAAGGATGGACAGCACGCCTTCCGGCAGCCCGGCCTCGCGCGCGATCTCGCCGAGCAGGTACGCGTCCAGCGGGGACTCCGGGGACGGTTTGAGGACGACCGTGCAGCCGGCCAGCAGCGCGGGCGCGAGCTTGGCCGCGGCCACGAACTGCGGGACGTTCCACGGGACGACGGCCGCGACCACGCCGACCGGTTCGCGCCGGACGAGGAGCGGGCCGAGGATGCCGTCGCGGCGCTCCTCGTGCGGGAAGTCCTGGGCGACCCGGATCGCCGCGTCCCACACCATCATCGCGCCGAGCGCCTGCGCGAGGACGCTCCACGAGTACGGGGAGCCGTTCTCGGCGGAGATCACCCGGGCGATCTCCTCGTGCCGGGCGAGGATGCCGTCCTTGATGCGCGTGACGACCTCGATCCGCTCCCGCACCGACGCGCGCGGCCAGGGTCCCTGGTCGAACGCGCGCCGCGCGACGGCCACCGCCCGGTCCACGTCCGCCGGCGAGGCGTGCGGCACCCGGCCGATGACCTCCTCGGTGTGCGGGGAGATCACCTCGATGACGTCCCGGCCCAACGGGTCGGTCGGCTCCCCTCCGATGAACAGCTGCCCGTGCTCCACGAGTTCCGTCATGGCCGACCGCCTCCGCACTGCCGCACACGGTATCTGACGCTGCATCAGAACTGATATCAGTTCCAGTTATGGTGGGCAATGGTCATCGGTCGTTGGTCATTGGCATGGGGCAATGGGCATGGGGCAGCGGCGTCGGTGGGGCGGAGGACAGATGGCCGGGACGTTCGATCACGGCGGGGGCGTGCGGTCCGTCCAGGTGCCCATCCGGACAACCCCCTCGGGCACACGCTGGTGTACGTCGTGGACACCGACCGTGGCCCGGTGCTCGTGGACACGGGCTGGGACGACCCCTCGTCCTGGGACACGCTGGTCGCGGGGCTCGCCGGCTGCGGCACCTCGGTCGAGGAGCTGTACGGGGTCGTCATCACCCATCACCACCCGGACCACCACGGGCTGTCCGCGCGGGTGCGGGAGGCGTCCGGGGCGTGGGTGGCGATGCACGCGGCCGACACGGAGATCGTGCGCCGGGCGCGGGAGACGCGTCCGGAGCGGTGGTTCTCGTACATGGCCGACAAGCTGACGGCCGCGGGGGCGCCCGAGGACCATGTCGCTCCGCTGCGCGCGGCGCGTGGCCGCCGTACCCTTCCCGGCCTGTCCCCCGCGCTCCCGGACCGCGAGGTCGTCCCCGGCGAACTCCTCGACCTGCCCGGCCGCCGGCTGCGCGCGATCTGGACCCCGGGTCACACCCCCGGCCACGTCTGCCTGCACCTGGAGGAGGAGCACCCCGCTCAACTCCCCGGCCACGGGCGCCTGTTCAGCGGTGACCACCTGCTCCCGCGGATCACCCCGCACATCGGCCTGTACGAGGACCGCGAGGACGCGACCGTGACCGACCCCCTCGGCGACTACCTCGACTCCCTGGAACGGGTCGGCCGCCTCGCCCCCGCCGAGGTCCTGCCCGCACACCAGCACGCCTTCACCGACGCCCCCGCCCGGGTCCGGGAACTCCTCACCCACCACGAGGACCGGCTCACCGGCCTGCTCTCCCTCCTCTCCGTCCCCCTCACCCCCTGGCAGCTCGCCGAGCGCATGGAGTGGAACCGTCCCTGGTCCGACATCCCCTACGGCTCCCGCACCATCGCGGTCTCCGAGGCCGAGGCCCATCTGCGCCGCCTCGTGAAACTGGGCCGCGCGGAGGCCGTCCCGGGGAGCGAACCGGTGATGTACGTGGCGGTGTGATCGTCACGTTCGTGGCGGTGTGATCAGACCTTTTCGAGCGGACGGTGCGGGCCGGTCGGCAGTTCGACCTTGATCAGGTCGCCGGGGCGCACGACGCCGCCCTCCTTCACGACGCTCATGATTCCGGCCTTGCGGACGATGTCGCCGAGGTCGTCGCGGCCGACGACCTGCTTCAGCAGTCCGCCTTGGAAGGTGTCGATCTGCAGGCAGGGGTTGCGCAGGCCGGTCACCTCGACCACGGCCGCGGCGCCGATGCGCAGCAGTGTGCCCACCGGCAGGCGGAGCAGGTCGATGCCGCGGGTGGTGATGTTCTCCCCCAGCTCGCCGGGCGCCACGCGGAAGCCCGCCTCTCCGACCTCGTCGAAGAGTTCTGCGTGGATGAGGTGGACCTGGCGCAGGTTCGGTTGCGTGGGGTCCTGCGCGATGCGCGAGCGGTGCTTGACCGTCACACCGGCGTGGACGTCCCCTTCGACACCGAGGCCGGCGAGCAGGGTGATGCTCTCCCGGTTCGGCTTCGTGAACGAGTACACGCTGTTGCTGCTGACCGCCGTCACTTCCCCGCTCATGTGCGCAACCCCCTCTTCGCCGCCACGATCCACCCAGAGCCTAACCATGGGTCCCGTCGCCGTCATGGGCCCCGTCCCCGTGATGGGCCCCGTCCCCGTGATGGGCCCCGTCCCCGTGATGGGCCCCGTCCCCGTGATGGGCCCCGTCCCCGTGATGGGTCCCGTCCCCGTCATCGGCCGTGAGCCCGGTCACCGGGTTCCTGTGCGCACGGCCACTCCCCTGGCCGCGCGAGGCTGCCGGTAAAGTGGCGGGGTCGTCATCACACCTGTACGGGGGGAAGCCGGTGCAATTCCGGCGCTGACCCGCAACCGTGAGCCGTCCCCAGGACGGTGAGCCGGACCGCCTCGCACGGGACGTTGACCGGCTCGCGTGCGCGGCGGTCCGCCGTGCACGGCACCGTCGAGGTATACGGAGCCGAGCCGCCCGGGTGCTACCCGTGCGCTGCCGGCCCCCGCAGGAGAGGCAGTCGCCGACCATGAACGTCCGCCGCAGTGCCGCGGCTCTCGCCGCCGTAGGCGTGCTGGCCGCCGCCGCGCCCGCCACGGCCGCCGGCCAGTCCCCGTCCGCCTCCCCGAAGGTGACGCTCCCCGCCGGGCTGTTCGGCAAGGCCGACCCGACGTACGACGGCGTCTGGCGCCAGTCGCTGTCCCTGCTCGCCCAGCACACCGTCAGTGAGCGGCCTGCCGCCTCGGCCGTCGACTGGCTGGTGGGGCAGCAGTGCGCCGACGGCTCCTTCGCCGCGTTCCGGGCGGACACTGCGGCGCCCTGCGGGGGCAAGGGCGGTGCCCAGAGCGACACCAACAGCACCGGCGCGGCCGTCCAGGCCCTGCGGGCGGTCGGCGGGCACGACGGCGAGGTCCGCAAGGCCGTGGCCTGGCTGAAGACCGTGCAGAACAAGGACGGCGGCTGGGGCTACTCGCCCGGCGGCGCCAGCGACACCAACTCCACGTCCGTCGTCGTCGGCGCCCTCGCGTCCGCCGGTGAGGACACCGCCGCGCTGCGCGGCAAGGGCGGGACCCCGGACGAGGCGCTGGCGGGCCTGGCCCTCCCCTGCTCCGCGGACGGTGGCGGCGCCTTCGCCTACCAGCCCGACAAGAAGGGCAAGCTCGTCGCCAACGCGGACGCGACGGCGGCGGGTGTGCTGGGGGCGCTCGGCAAGGGGTTCGTGGTGGAGCCCGGCAAGGCCCGGGACAAGGCCCCCGCCTGCTCCTCCTCCGGCAAGGCCACGCCGGGCCGGCTGGCGGACAACGCCTCCGCGTACCTCGCGGGCGCCGTCGCCAGGACCGGTCACCTGACGTCCGCCCTTCCGGGCGCCACGGACCAGCCCGACTACGGCAACACGGCCGACACGGTCGTCGCACTCGCCGCGAACGGCTGGACCGCGCAGGCGAAGAAGCCGTACGCCTGGCTGGAGAAGAACGCGGTGGCCTGGGCGGGTCAGACCGGTCCGGCCGCCTACGCCCAACTGGTCCTCACCGCCCACGCGATGGGTGAGCAGCCGCGGGACTTCGGCGGCACGGACCTGGTGACGGCGCTGGACAAGTTGGGGCCGGCTCCGCAGCAGGAGAAGAAGGACGGTACGCAGGCGGAGAAGGCCGACAAGAAGGCCGACGAGAAGGGTTCCGGCAACGGCGTCTGGTGGATCGTCGGCGTCGGTCTCGTCGCCGGCATCGGCATCGGCTTCCTGCTCAGCGGCCGCAAGAAGCGGCAGCCGTGACCGCCGTCCGCCGTGCCACGGCCACGCTGATACCTACGGTGGTATTCGCTTTGGTATTTGCGCTTATGTCCGCGTTCGTCCTTCTGGTCGGGGCGGGGCAGGCGCAGGCCGCCGGGTACCGGTACTGGTCGTTCTGGGAGCGTTCCGGTGGCCACTGGACGTACGCCACGCAGGGCCCGGCGACCGCGCGCCCCGACGACGGTTCCGTGGAGGGCTTCCGGTTCGCGGTCAGCGCGGACTCCTCCGACGCGAGCCGGCCGCGCGGCACGGCGGACTTCTCGACGATCTGCGCGGGGACGCCCGCGAAGTCGGGGACGAAACGGGTGGCCCTGGTCATCGACTTCGGCGTCCCCGCGGACGCCCCCTCCGGTGAGACGCCGCCGGCGCATCGCGGCACGGCCTGCGCGCGGGTCGCCTCCGACGCGACGTCGGCGGAGGCCCTGGCCGCCGTCGCCAAGCCCCTGCGCTACGACACCAACGCCCTGTTGTGCGCCATCGCCGGGTACCCCCAGAAGGGGTGCGGTGAGCAGGTCGCTACCGGGGGGAAGGCTCCGCAGAAGGGGGCTTCGGCGAAGGGGGCTTCGGCGAAGGAGTCGGACGGTGGCCCCTCGCTGGGGTTGCCGATCGGTGTCGGTGTGGTCGCGCTGCTGGCGGGGGCGGCGGTGTGGCGGGCGCGGCGGCGCACCCATGCGTAGGCGCGGTGCGGGTGGGCGGTTTTTTGCTGGGCGGTGTTCCTTGGCTGCGGGTTGGTCGTGGTCGGTTGCGCAGTTCCCCGCGCCCCTTGGGAGTCGACGGGCCGTCGGCTGGATGGCTCGCGGAGATACGGGCACGTGGGGAAGTGCGGGGCGGTGGGTGGGTGCGGGTTGGTCGTGGTTGGTCGCGCAGTTCCCCGCGCCCCTGGGGAGTCGACGGGCCGTCGGCCGGATGGCTCGCGGGGATACGGGCACGTGGGGAAGTGCGGGGCGGTGGGTGGGTGCGGGTTGGTTGTGGTTGGTCGCGCAGTTCCCCGCGCCCCTGGGGAGTCGACGGGCCGTCGGCCGGATGGCTCGCGGGGGTAAGGGCACGCGGGGAAATGCGGGGCGGTCGTCGTTGGTGGCGCGGTTCGCCGCGCCCCTAGGGGATCGACGGGCCGTCGGACGGATGGCCCGGGGAGGGCAGTTGCATCCGGGGGCGTGGTGGTTGTGGTCGCTCGGGTTGGGGACGGCTGCCACGCGTACCACCAACCCGCTCCTCCTCGCGCTCCTCATGGCCTCGGCGGGGTACGTCGTGGCCACGCATCGTTCCGCCGCGCCCTGGGCTCGCTCCTATACCGCCTTCGCCAAGCTTGCCGTCGCCGTTCTCCTCGTACGTCTCGGTTTCACGGTGGTGCTGGGCTCGCCCATCCCGGGCTCGCACGTCCTGTTCACGCTCCCTGAAGTCCCGCTTCCCGAGTGGGCGCAGGGCATCCGTCTGGGGGGCCGGGTCACGGCGGAGGCGCTGCTCTTCTCGGCGTACAACGGGCTGAAACTGGCCGCGCTCCTCATCTGCGTCGGCGCCGCGAACGCCCTCGCCAGCCCGGCACGGCTGCTCAAGTCGCTGCCCGGCGCCCTGTACGAGGCAGGCGTGGCCGTGGTCGTCGCGCTGACGTTCGCGCCCCATCTCATCGCCGATGTACAGCGGTTGCGCGCCGCGCGCCGGCTGCGGGGGCGCCCGGACCGTGGGGTACGGGGGCTGCTGCAGGTCGGACTGCCCGTGCTGGAGGGCGCGTTGGAGCGGTCGGTCGCGCTGGCCGCCGCGATGGACGCGCGCGGGTACGGCCGTACCGCCGACGTACCCGCGCCGGTACGTCGTACGACGACCGCGCTCACCCTCGGCGGTCTGCTCGGGGTGTGCGCGGGGACGTACGGGCTGCTCACCGCGGAGGGCGGCACGTACGGAATTCCCGTGCTGCTCGCGGGAGTCACGGCCGCGCTCGCGGGACTGCGGCTCGGCGGACGCCGCTCGGTGCGCACCCGGTACCGGCCGGCGCCGTGGGGGATGCGGGCGTGGCTGGTGGCGGGCTCGGGAGCCGCGGTCGCCGCGCTGCTCACGCTGGCGTCGGTCCGGGACCCGCACGCGCTGAACCCGGGCGTCGTCCCGCTCGTCGCCCCCGCCCTGCCGCTGTGGCCGGCCGCGTCCGTCCTGCTCGCCCTGTTGCCCGCCTTCGTCATACCCCAGGACCCCCAGGACCCCCAAGACCCCACGGGCCCCCAGGACGCCCGGAACCCCGAGGAGTTGTCGTGATCCGCTTCGAGGAGGTCAGCGTCACGTACGAGGGCGCGGCCGAACCGACCGTCCGGGACATCGACCTCGTGGTGCCCGAGGGTGAACTCGTGCTGCTCGTCGGCCCGTCCGGGGTGGGCAAGTCGACCGTGCTGGGCGCGGTCAGCGGGCTCGTCCCGCACTTCACCGGCGGCACCCTGCGCGGCCGGGTCACAGTGGCCGGCCGGGACACCCGTACGCACAAGCCGCGCGAACTCGCGGACGTGGTCGGCACGGTGGGACAGGACCCGCTCGCACACTTCGTGACGGACACGGTGGAGGACGAACTCGCCTACGGCATGGAGTCGTTGGGGCTCGCCCCGGACGTGATGCGGCGCCGCGTGGAGGAGACCCTTGACCTGCTGGGCCTGGCCGGTCTGCGCGACCGCCCGATCGCGACGCTCTCCGGCGGGCAGCAGCAGCGGGTCGCGATCGGCTCGGTCCTCACCCCGCACCCCCAGGTACTGGTCCTGGACGAGCCGACCTCGGCGCTCGACCCGGCGGCGGCGGAAGAGGTCCTGGCCGTGCTGCAGCGTCTGGTCCACGACCTCGGTACGACCGTCCTGCTGGCCGAGCACCGGTTGGAACGGGTGATCCAGTACGCCGACCAGGTCGTCCTGCTGCCCAGCCCCGGCGCCGCTCCCGTCGTCGGCACGCCGGCGGACGTGATGGCCGTCTCGCCCGTGTGCCCCCCGGTGGTGGAACTGGGCCGCCTCGCCGGCTGGTCCCCCCTCCCCCTGACCGTCCGCGACGCCCGCCGCCGCGCCACCACCCTCCGCACCCGCCTGTCCCAGGCCCCCACACCAACGCCAACGCCAGCGACAACGGCAACAGCAACAGCAACAGCAACAGCAACAACGAAACCAACGCCCACACCAGAGTCCCGCCCCGAGCCGTCGACGGGGGCGACGCCGACCCCAGTCACCACTGCGGCGCACGAGCCCGCAGCCGCCGGCGGTGGACACGCCCCACAGGGGCCACCCGCGGCCGACGACGAAACTGTCACGGGTGGTGCGGGTGGGAACACGACCGCCGAAGGCGAAGCCGAGGCGCCACCCGCCTGGCGACGACTCTTCCGCCGAGCCGCCACACCCCCCGCGCCCCCCGCACCCCCCACCCGCACCCCCCACGTCGCCGAAGTCCACACCCTCACCGTCCGCCGCGGCCGCGTCACCGCGCTGCGGCACATCGACCTGACCGTGACCCCCGGCGAGACCATCGCGCTGATGGGCCGCAACGGCGCCGGCAAGTCGACACTGCTGGCCTCCCTCGTCGGACTCGTCGAGCCGACCTCCGGCACGGTCCACGTCGGCGGAGCCGTACCGCACCGCGCCGCCTCCCGTGACCTCGTGCGCCGGGTCGGCCTGGTCCCGCAGGAGCCGCGTGACCTGCTGTACGCGGACACGGTGGCCGCCGAGTGCGCCGCCGCCGACACGGACGCGGGGGCCGCGCCGGGCACCTGCCGCGACCTGGTGTCCGGACTGCTGCCCGGCATCACGGACGACACGCATCCCCGTGACCTCTCCGAGGGCCAGCGTCTGGCGCTCGCCCTGGCCGTCGTACTGACCGCCCGGCCACCCCTCCTCCTGCTCGACGAGCCGACGCGCGGTCTGGACTACGCGGCGAAGGCCCGTCTGGTGGCGGTGTTGCGCGGGCTGGCGGCCGAGGGGCACGCGATCGTCCTGGCCACGCACGACGTGGAACTGGCGGCGGAGATCGCGCACCGGGTGGTGCTGCTCGCCGACGGCGAGGTGATCGCCGACGGGCCGACGGCCGAGATCGTGGTCTCCTCCCCTTCCTTCGCCCCGCAGGTCACCAAGATCCTGGCCCCACAGCCCTGGCTGACGGTGACCGAGGTCCGGGAGGCCCTCGCATGACAGCACGGACGACAACAGGCACGACCACAGACACAACAACAGACACAACAACAGACACGGCGGCACAGGCCACCCCCCGCCGGCGCATCCGCGCCATCCCCCTCGGCCCCCGCTCCCTCGCCGCGCTCGTCCTCGTCAGCGCCGTCGGCGTAATCGGCTTCGGCTGGCCCTTCCTCGCGCCGCCCTCCTCGCAACTGAGCGCGCACGCCGAGGACGCGCCCTGGCTGTTCGCCGGGCTGCTGGTGCTGCTGGTCGCGGTCGTGGCGGCGACGATCTCCGAGTCCGGTCTCGGTCCGAAGGCCGTCGCCATGCTGGGCGTGCTGGCGGCGACCGGTGCGGCGCTGCGGCCGGTCGGCGCGGGGACGGCGGGGATCGAGCCGATGTTCTTCCTGCTGGTACTGAGCGGCCGGGTGCTCGGACCGGGCTTCGGCTTCGTCCTCGGCTCGGTGACGATGTTCGCGTCCGCCCTGCTCACGGGCGGGGTCGGGCCGTGGATGCCGTTCCAGATGCTGGCGATGGGCTGGTTCACGATGGGCGCGGGGCTGCTGCCGGGCCGGGCCGGCCTGCGCGGCCGGGGCGAACTGGTGCTGCTGGCCGGTTACGGCTTCCTCGCGTCCTTCGCCTACGGCACGATCATGAACATGGCCGGCTGGCCCTTCATGGGCACCCTGGCCTCGAACATCTCCTTCGACCCTCAGGCGACGGTCCCCTCCAACCTGGCCCGCTTCGTCGCCTACTGCCTGGCCACCTCCATGGGCTGGGACCTGGGCCGGGCGGTCTGCACGGTCGTCCTCACCCTGGCGCTCGGTCCGGCCGTGCTGCGCGCGCTGCGCCGGGCCACGCGGAGGGCCGCTTTCGAGACCGCGGTCACCTTCGACGCACCCCGAGCGTGAGGGGCCGTATCCACTCGGTCAGCCGAGCGGTGAAGCACCCCGCATGACCCACATCACCTACGACCCCGAGTCGTAGTGCCGGATGTCCGCCCTACCCCCTCCCGCGCCCGCTCCGACCTGCGGATGGAGACCCACGCCACACGACCGACCTTTGTCGCCTATCCGGCCACAACTAGTAAAAGGGGTGATTGCGGACTGGTCGGAAGCCTGTTTCTCCGGACGACGTCGCCAGGCGCCACGAACCCACGAACCCCCATGGGACGCGGCGCCGACGTATGCGGCAGGCCACCACGCAGCACAACGCAGCACCACACAGCGCAACGCAGCAGCACGCAGCACCGCGTGGCCCGCACATACCGGCGAAGCCCTGTCCCCGACGCAAGAGGTCGAACGTGTCCGTTTCCGTCATCCGCCGCATCGCTTCCCCGAAGAAGGCCCTCACCATCGCCGCCGTGGCCGCCGCCACCGCCGGTATGGCACTGACCGCGGCGCCCGCCCAGGCCGCCCCGGGCTCGGCCTCCTCCGCCCAGGCGATCGCGCACAGGATGATTCCGGACGCCGCCCAGTTCAACGCGTTCAGCAAGATCGTCGAGCACGAGAGTGGCTGGAACCCCAACGCCACCAACAGCTCCTCCGGCGCCTACGGGCTGGTCCAGGCCCTGCCCGGCTCGAAGATGTCCTCCGCCGGCTCCGACTGGAAGACCAACCCGGCCACCCAGATCAAGTGGGGCCTGGACTACATGAACTCCCGCTACGGCAGCCCGGTCCAGGCCTGGGGCTTCTGGCAGGCCAACGGCTGGTACTGAGCCGCCGCACCCCGGCCGCTCCCATCCCGGGCCACCCGTACAGCACCACCACGCGCACCCTCGCCTCCACTCGGCAAGGGTGCGCGTGTGCGTGCGTGTGTACGTGTGCGTCCAGGTGTGTGGGCGGCATACGCGCCCGGACGCGACGGCGCGCGCCGGATCACCCCGGTGCCCCCTCGCCCCCGTGATGGACTGGCCCTCCCCCCCGCCCGTCCGGCCCACCGGAGGAACGATGACGACTCCACCGACGCCACCGACTCCCCCGACGCCGACGGCCCCGACGCCGGTGCCGGCGCCGGACCCGGAGATGCGCGGAGTGCGGCTGGTGGTCGTCCTCCTGGCGCTGACCGTGGTGAGCGGACTGATCGACGCGGTCAGTTATCTGGGCCTCGGCCGGGTCTTCACCGCCAACATGACCGGCAACGTGGTGGTCCTGGGCTTCGCCGCGGCCGGCGCCCCGGGGTTCTCGGTGCCCCACACGGCCACCTCGCTGGCCTGCTTCCTGCTGGGCGCGGCGGCCGGCGGCCGGCTGGCGGCCCACTGCCGGGAGGGCTCGCGCCGCACGTGGACGCGGGTGACGCTGGCCGCGGAGGCACTCCTCGTCGCGGCGTCGGCGGCGATCGCCTTCGCCTGGCCGGGCCGGCCCGGCACCCTGTACGCCCTGATCGCCCTCACCGCCTTCGCGATGGGCCTGCGCAACGCGACCGTCCGCAAACTGGGCGTCCCCGACCTGACCACCACGGTCCTGACGATGACCCTGACCGGGCTGGCCTCCGAGTCCCGCATGGGCGACGCCAGCGGTCACCGCGCACCGCGCCGCACGGCCGCGGTGCTCGCCATGATCGCCGGCGCCTGGCTGGGCGCCTGGCTCGTCCTCCACCACGGCCTGGGCATCCCCCTGCTGATCGCCGCGGCGGCATCTGCCGTCCTGGCCGCGGTGGCCTCGGGACGCGAGTGAGCGGAGGCGGTACGACCACTGCCGCACCGCCACAGCACTGCACCGCCACAGCACCGCACCGCACCGCCACAGCGCCGCACCGCCCCAACACCCCCGCGCCGTACCACCCGACCGCCGCCCCCCGTACGCCCCGCCCCCGCCCCCGTCCGCCCCCAGTCCCTACAGCCTCTGAATGATCGTCCCCGTCGCCAGCGCACCCCCCGCGCACATCGTGACGAGCGCGAACTCCTTGTCCGTGCGCTCCAGTTCATGGAGGGCCGTGGCGATCAGGCGGGCGCCTGTCGCGCCGACCGGGTGGCCGAGGGCGATCGCGCCGCCGTTGACGTTGACCTTGCTCAGATCCTGGTCGAAGACCTGGGCCCAGCTGAGGACGACGGACGCGAAGGCCTCGTTGATCTCGACGACGTCGATGTCCTTGAGGGACATTCCGGCCTTGCCGAGGACCGCGTTGGTGGCGTCGACGGGCCCGTCGAGGTGGAAGTGCGGGTCGGAGCCGACCAGGGCCTGGGCGACGATCCGGGCGCGGGGCCGCAGTTTCAGGGCGCGGGCCATCCGTTTGGAGGCCCACATGATCGCGGAGGCGCCGTCCGAGATCTGCGAGGAGTTGCCGGCCGTGTGGACGGCCGTGGGCATGACCGGTTTCAGCCCGGCCAGTGCCTCCATGGAGGTGTCCCGCAGCCCCTCGTCCTTGTCGACCAGCCGCCACATGCCGTGCCCGGCATGCTGCTCCTCCTCGGTGGTGGGCACCTGGACGGCGAAGGTCTCCCGCTTGAAGCGTTCCTCCGCCCAGGCGTGCGCCGCCCGTTCCTGGGAGAGGAGGCCCAGCGCGTCGACGTGTTCGCGGGTCAGTCCGCGGCGCCGGGCGATGCGTTCGGCGGCCTCGAACTGGTTGGGCAGGTCGACGTTCCACTCGTCGGGGAACGGCTTGCCCGGCCCGTGCTTGGAGCCCGACCCCAGCGGCACCCGCGACATCGCCTCGACCCCGCAGCTGATCCCGACGTCGATGACGCCCGCGGCGACCATGTTGGCGACCATGTGCGAGGCCTGCTGCGAGGAGCCGCACTGGCAGTCGACGGTCGTCGCGGCCGTCTCGTAGGGCAGCCCCATGGTGAGCCAGGCGGTGCGGGCGGGGTTCATGGACTGCTCGCCGGCGTGGGTCACCGTGCCGCCGACGACCTGCTCGACCGCGTCGGCGGGGATGCCGGTGCGGCCGAGGAGTTCACGGTAGGTCTCGCCCAGCAGATAGGCGGGGTGCAGATGGGCGAGCGCGCCGCCGCGCCTGCCGATCGGGGTGCGTACGGCTTCGACGATCACGGGTTCCGCGGCCATGGGGGTGCGTCCTCTCCTCGGTCGCCCGCGCGGCGCGGAGGCGTCCCGGCCCGCCCGCCACGCAGAACTAGAACACGTACTAGTTCTGCGTGCAGTCTGCTGACATTCCGTCCACTGTCGCAAGGGTCGCGCACGCCCCGAAGTCGTGATCTGCACGAGTTGTCCACGTAATTGGGGCCGTCATGGGGCTTGCCACTTGTAGAACCCGTTACTACCTTCACGGCAGCCCGCTCAGCTGACGGACCGTCAGAAGGTCAGAGAAATCGTCGTCGCAAGGCGTCAGAAGGAACGACGGGAGCCGCCGATGCACTGCCCCGCGCTGCCCGACGGGTTCGACCTCACCGACCCGGACCTGCTCCACAACCGTGTCCCCCTCCCGGAGTTCGCCGAGCTGCGCGGCAGCGAGCCGGTCCGCTGGATCCCGCAGCCGCACGGTCTGGCGGGTTTCGCCGACGACGGCTACTGGGCCGTGACCCGGCACGCGGACGTCAGGTACGTCTCCACGCACCCCGAACTCTTCTCCTCGACCCTGAACACCGCGATCATCCGCTTCAACGAGCACATCGAACGCGACGTGATCGACGCCCAGCGGCTGATCCTGCTGAACATGGACCCTCCCGAGCACACCCGAGTGCGCCAGATCGTGCAACGCGGCTTCACGCCACGCTCGATCCGGGCGCTGGAGGAGCGGCTGCGCGAGCGTGCGCGGTCGATCGTCGCGGGCGCCCGCGCCCGCCGCGGCCCCTTCGACTTCGTCACCGAGGTCGCCTGTGAACTGCCCCTGCAGGCCATAGCCGAGCTGATCGGCGTCCCGCAGGAGGACCGTTCCAAGATCTTCGACTGGTCCAACCGCATGATCGCGTACGACGATCCCGAGTACGCCATCACCGAGGAGGTCGGGGCGCAGTCGGCCGCCGAGATCATCGCCTACGCGATGAACATGGCCGCCGAGCGCGGGCGGTGCCCGGCCCACGACATCGTGACGACGCTGGTGGCGGCGGAGGACGAGGGCAACCTGAACTCCGACGAGTTCGGCTTCTTCGTGCTGATGCTGGCGGTGGCCGGCAACGAGACCACCCGCAACGCGATCACCCACGGCATGCACGCGTTCCTGACCCACCCCGACCAGTGGGACCTGTTCGTCCGGGAGCGCCCCGCGACCACCGCCGAGGAGATCGTGCGCTGGGCGACCCCGGTCAACTCCTTCCAGCGCACGGCCACCGAGGACACCGAACTGGGCGGAGCGCACATCCGCAAGGGCGACCGGGTGGGCCTCTTCTACGCCTCGGCCAACCACGACCCCGAGGTCTTCGCCGACCCCGACGCCTTCGACATCACCCGCGACCCCAACCCCCATCTGGGATTCGGCGGGGGCGGCCCGCACTTCTGTCTCGGCAAGTCCCTCGCGGTCCTGGAGATCGAGCTGATCTTCACCGCGCTCGCCGACGCCATGCCGGGCCTGCGACTGGCCGGCACCCCACGCCGGCTGCGCTCGTCCTGGATCAACGGCATCAAGGAACTCCAGGTCACCACGGACTGACCCCCCGCCCCGGCTCAGGCCGTGTTCTTCGCCGGCTCCCGCGTCTCCTGGTTCGCGGCCACCGCGGCAGCCGTTGTCCGCGCCCGCGGACCCTGGAAGACGTACGACAGTCCGAACCCCGCCGCGACGACCACCGCGCCGCCGGCCGCGTCCAGGACCCAGTGGTTGCCGGTGGCGACGATGGCGGAGACGGTGAAGAGCGGGTGCAGGAGGCCGAGGGCCTTCATCCACCACTTCGGGGCGATGACGGCGATGACGACGCCGCACCACAGGGACCAGCCGAAGTGCAGGGACGGCATCGCCGCGTACTGGTTGGTGAGCGCGGTCAGGGCGCCGTAGTCCGGCTGGGAGAAGTCCTGGACGCCGTGGACGGTGTCGATGATGCCGAGCGCGGGCATCAGGCGCGGCGGGGCCAGCGGGAAGAGCCAGAAGCCGATCAGGGCGAGGAAGGTGGCGAAGCCGAGGGAGGCGCGGGCCCAGCGGTAGTCGACGGGGCGGCGCCAGTAGAGGACGCCGAGGACGGCCAGCGGGACGACGAAGTGGAAGGACTCGTAGTAGAAGTCGAAGAAGTCCCGCAGGAAACCGGTCCTCACGACGGCGTGGTTGACCCAGTGCTCGATGTCGATGTGCAGGAACCGCTCGATGTCCAGCACGATGTGCCCGTGGTGCTCGGCGCGCGCCCGGCCCGCGGAGACGCTGCCGCCGGTCGCGGCGAGCCGGACCTGCTGGTAGGCGGCGTACACGACCCGGATGAGCAGCAGTTCCAGCAGGAGGTTGGGGCGGGTGAGCACCCGGCGCAGGAACGGCAGCAGCGGGACGTGCCGGAAGCGGGCCGGCACCGGCGGTGCGTACCGCGCGGGGACCGGCCTCCGGTACGACGGCGCGGTGCGGGACAGGAACGGTACGGCGGTGGCGGCGGCCAGGGCGGCGAGCAGCACGAGGTCGTCCCGCAGCGGGTACATCACCGGCATGTTCGGCAGCATCATCTTCGCCGGGAGGGTGGTGACGAGGACGACGGCGACCGGCCAGACCAGGCGGTCCGACGCACGCGTGCCGACCCGGCCGACCACCGCGAGCAGCACCCACAGCAGCTGGTGCTGCCAGGTGGTCGGGGAGACGGCGACGGCGGCGCAGCCGATGACGGCGACGGCGAGCAGCAGCTGGCCGTCATGGGCGTAGCGGACGGCGCGGCGCAGGGCGAGGGCCGCGACGGCGGCGCCGAGGAGCAGGAAGAGGGCGATCTCCAGCGGGCCGGTGACGTCGAGGCGCAGGAGGGCGCCGTGCAGGGACTGGTTGCCGAGGGCGTCCGCCTGGCCGCCGAGGCCGGCGCCGCCCATGTGGTGCACCCAGTAGGTGTACGAGTCGTGCGGCATCGCGGCCCAGGCGAGCGCGGTGCAGGCGGCGAAGGTGCCGGCCGCGGACAGCGCGGCCCTGCGGCGGCCGGCGAACCACAGCAGCGGGGCGAAGAGCAGCACGGTCGGCTGGAGGGCGGCGGCCACGCCTATGCACAGGCCGGCGGCGCGTTCGCCGCGCACGGTGAAGCAGCCGACGAGGACGAGCAGCACCGGGATGATGCTGGTCTGGCCGAGCCACAGGGTGTTGCGGACCGGCAGCGAGAGCATCAGCAGGCTGATCGCGACCGGTGCCGCCAGCAGTGAGGTGCGGCGGCTGACCGGCTGGGGCAGCGCGCGGGCGGCGACCAGGCCGAGGGCGACGACCAGCAGCAGGGTGCCGAAGGTCCAGCCCCAGCCGAGGGCCTGCTCGGCGGATCTGGTGAGGGGTTTGAGGACCAGGCCGGCGAAGGGTGTGCCGGTGAACAGGGGCGAGTCGTACAGCGAGCCCTTCACATGCAGGACGCCTTCGGGGCCGACCCAGGTCTCCAGGTCGGTGAGGCGTTCGCCGCTCGGGGTGGTGAGGACGACGGTCAGCTGCCGTACCGCGAGGATCGTCGCCACCGCCCACAGGGCGAGCCGGGCCGCACGCATGCGGGCTCCCGTCCCGGCCCCCGCGAAGGCATCCGTCGTTCGCCCGCTGTGCTCCACGTTCGCCACGCCTCGCCGGCCTCCCGCCCCGTTCGCCCCCGGACGCCGCACGCGCCCGGTTTTCCCCTGCGCTCCCCCTGAAGGCTCGCAGACCCCCTTGAAGGGGACGCGGGCAACCCCCGCTTCACCTGACAGCCCTCTGTCGTTTGTCCGGAAGACGATAGTCGGAGGGGGGTGAGGTCGACCGGTCGCGGGGCGAGAAGCATCACAGCGAGGGGGTGGTTTCCGGCCCCGGAGGCGGGCAGACGTCCCTGCGTACACCGCGTTTAGCTGCACTGTGCATCGATTCCCGTACAGGGCGTGAGCGGTGGAAACACACCTATGGTCATTTTTCGGCCGGATGTACGGCAGCGTCGTCGCCTGTACGGCAGCGTCGTCGTCCGAGCCCGTCCCTGTCCCCGTCGAGAGGTAGGCGAGCCCCGTTTTGGCGACCGCCGCTGCTGTCACCCCGCATCTGAAGTCCCCGCGGGCCGTCCGGGCCCCTGCCGGGGCCACCGTCACCGACCCCGCTCTCGTCCGGCGCGCCGTGAAGGCGGCAGCGCTGGGCAACGCGATGGAGTGGTTCGACTTCGGCGTCTACAGCTACATCGCGGTCACGCTGGGCAAGGTCTTCTTCCCGTCCGGCAACCCGACCGCGCAGTTGCTCTCGACGTTCGGGGCGTTCGCCGCCGCGTTCCTGGTCCGCCCGCTCGGCGGCATGGTCTTCGGTCCGCTGGGCGACCGCGTGGGCCGGCAGAAGGTGCTCGCCGTCACCATGATCATGATGGCGGCGGGCACGTTCGCGATCGGTCTGATCCCGTCGTACGCGACGATCGGTGTGGGCGCGCCGCTGCTCCTGCTGGCCGCCCGGCTGGTGCAGGGTTTCTCCACCGGTGGCGAGTACGCGGGCGCGTCGACCTTCATCGCCGAGTACGCCCCGGACAAGAGGCGCGGCTTCTTCGGCAGCTGGCTGGAGTTCGGCACGCTGGCCGGCTACATCGGCGGCGCGGGCCTGGTCACGCTGATGACCGCTCTGCTGTCCACGGACGACCTGCTCTCCTGGGGCTGGCGGATCCCGTTCCTGATCGCGGGCCCGATGGGCATCATCGGCCTCTACCTGCGGATGCGCCTGGAGGAGACCCCGGCGTTCGCCGCCGAGGTCGAGAAGGCGGAGGCGAACCGGCCGAAGGTGCCGCTGCGCGAGATGGTCGCGGGGCAGTGGAAGGCGCTGCTGCTGTGCATGGCGCTGGTCCTGGTCTTCAACGTCACCGACTACATGCTGCTGTCGTACATGCCGAGCTATCTGACCAGTGAGCTGAAGTACGACGAGACGCACGGGCTGCTGGTCGTGCTGGGTGTGATGGCCCTGATGATGATCGTCCAGCCGTTCGCCGGCGCGCTGACCGACCGGGTCGGCCGGCGCCCGGTGATCGCCGCGGGCTGTGCGGGCTTCCTGTTCCTGTCGATTCCGGCCGTGCTGCTGATCCGCCAGGGCAGCCTGGTCGCCGTCGCGCTGGGCATGGGTGCGCTGGGGCTGCTGCTGGTCTGCTTCACGGCGGCCATGCCGGCCGCGCTGCCCGCCCTCTTCCCGACCCGGGTGCGTTACGGCTCCCTGTCCATCGGGTTCAACGTGTCCGTGTCCCTGTTCGGCGGGACGACGCCGCTGGTGGTGACCGCGCTGATCGGGGCGACCGGGAACATGATGATGCCCGCGTACTACATGATGGCCGCGGCTGTCGTGGGCGGGTTCGCGGTGTGGCGGATGTCGGAGTCGGCGGGGCGGCCACTGCCGGGGTCCGCCCCGGCGGTGGAAAGCCACTGAGGTCGCTCGCCGCCGCCGTCCCCGCTCGGCTGGTCAGCTATTCGGCTGCTCAGCCCAGGCCACGCCAGGCCCGGCCCAGCCCACGCCGGGCCGGGCGAGGCCGCAGGAACCGTTGATCACCGGGTATCGTCTGTAGCCCCGTGAAACGTGCTCGGATACTCGCGCTGGTCCTCTCCCTGTTCGGCGTTCAGCTCGGCTGGTTCATCGCGCCCGCCTATGCCTGCGGGTGCGGGGCGATGGTGCCGCAGGCGTCGCAGCGGATCGCGGTGGCGAGCGAGCAGTCCGTGGTGCGGTGGGACGGGCGCACGGAGCAGATCGTGATGCGGCTGACCGTCACCGGTGACGCCGAGGACGCCGCCTGGATCATGCCGGTCCCGCACCGGGCGACGGTCCGCCTCGGTGATCCGGCCCTCTTCGACCAGCTGGGCAAGGCCATCGCCCCGGTGCACCGCACCCGCCACTACTTCTGGCCGCAGAACGGCGACTGGCCCTTCGACAGCTCCGACAGCTCCGACACCGCCGCCGGCGCCCCGGCCGGCGCCGGGTCCGGCGTCGGCGTGGTCGACCGGCAGCGGCTCGGTCCGTTCGACGTGGCGCGGCTGACCGCCACCGACCCGGCCGCCCTGGACGGCTGGCTGCGCGAGCACGGCTTCGCCTTCCCGCCCCGACTGCGCGGCGCGCTCCAGCCGTACGTCGACCGGCACTGGGAGTACGTCGCCGTACGGCTCGCCCCGCAGGCCGCGCACACCCCGCTGCATGGCGCCCTCGACCCGCTGCACCTCACCTTCGCGGGCGACCGCCCCGTCTACCCCATGCGGCTGTCCCGGCTCGCCTCCCTGCCGCAGTCCCTCGGCCTGTACGTGCTCGCCGCGCACCGCATGGAACCGCGCACGGCGATCGGCGGCTCCGCACCCCAGGTGCTGTACGCGGGCCGCCTCGCCAAACCGTCCGGCGCGCTCGGCGAGCTGGCCGGCGGGACGCCCTACCTGACGGCGCTGACCCAGTCGTTCCCGTATCCCGACCGGATCTCCGGTGACCACGAGCTGCGCCGCGCGGCCACCGACACTCCGGTCCAGCAGGTGATCTACGACGACGAGCTGCTCAAGGTCGCGGGGATACCGGCGTGGCTGCTGACCGCGGGTGTCGTGCTGTTCCTGAACGGATGCGTCGCGCTGGTCGTCGTACGCCGCTCCCGCCGGTCCGGGACTTCGGCTCCGCAGATCACGCCGTCCGCGCCGCTCGGCTGAGACGATCCAGGGGAAGCGCCAAGGTCTCGGGCGAAGACTCGAGAAGGACACTCGGGAAAGGCAGCAGACGCATGAGCGGGTCGCAGCTCTGGGACGACGTCGACTTCTACTTCTCCAGCCACCTCGCACCGGACGACGAGGCACTCCAGGCCGCCCTGCGCGACGGCGAGGCGGCCGGGCTGCCGCACATCAGCGTCACGGCCGCCCAGGGGAAGTTCCTCCGGCTGCTCGCCGAGATCCAGGGGGCCCGGAACATCCTGGAGATCGGCACGCTCGCCGGCTACAGCACGATCTGGATGGCCCGCGCCCTCCCCGCCGACGGCAGGATGATCTCCCTGGAGTACGACCCCAAGCACGCCGAGGTCGCCACCCGCAACATCGCGCGGGCCGGCCTCGACCCGATCGTGGAGGTCCGGGTGGGCGCGGCCCTGGATTCGCTGCCCCAGCTCGCCGACGAGAACCCCGCCCCCTTCGACCTGGTCTTCATCGACGCGGACAAGGCCAACAACGCCCACTACGTGGAGTGGGCGCTCCGGCTGACCCGCACGGGCAGCGTGATCGTCGTGGACAACGTGGTCCGCGGCGGCCGGGTCGCCGACTCCGCGAGCACCGACCCGGACGTCCTCGGCACCCGTGCCGCGATCGAGCTGATCGCCTCCCACCCACGCCTGAGCGGCACCGCCATGCAGACCGTGGGCAGCAAGGGCTACGACGGCTTCGCGATCGCGCGGGTCCTGGCGTAGGCACGTGCGCATGGGCACGTGCGCATGGGCCCGTACGCACGAGCCCGATCACGTAGGCCTGCTCACGTAGGCCCGATCACGTAGGCCTGCTCACACCTCGTGGTAGAAGCCCACGTTGACGCTGCGCGGCGCGCTGCGGTCCTGGATGACGATCTCGCCGGAGCCGCCGCGCGGCAGCGTCACGGTGGCGCCGTACGCGAGGGGCTGGACGTGCTCGCCGACCCTCAGCCGTACCTCGGAGGACGGCTCGGCCTGTGAGCCGCGCAGCCAGGACAGCTGCCAGCCGCCGTCGGGGCCGCACCCGAACTCCAGGTGGACCCGGGAGACGAACAGCCAGTCGTCGGGCGTGACCAGCGGACACATGGACCTGTCCCGGCCCACCCGCAGCACGGCGCCCGGCAGACTGGGCGCCTCGGCCATCGACATGCCTGCCGTGGCGCCCGCGTCCTCGCCGGAGACGGTGGCCATGGTGAGTTCGAGCACGTGCGTTCCCCCTGAAACGTCCCTGCGCGGAGCCGGTTCGCCGTCGCCGCCGCTTGCCTAGCCGCATGATAAAACGCCCGGCGGGACCGCGTCCGGCACAATGGGTTCATGACCGAGCGAAAGCCACCGGGTGTGCCGTTCGAGGTGGGGGTCCCCCCGCTCGAACGTAGTTGAGAGTGGGGGAGGGCCGACCACCAGATCCGCGCGGCGCAGCGCCGAGGTGCCTTCGACCGGCTGCCCGGCGCGGGCGAACCGCTGCCGGCCGGCCTCGATGCCGACTACGACGAACTGTGGTGGGTCAAGCGGAAGATGGCCCGCGAGGGTCTTGCCGCGCTGCCTCCGTCGCTGGCCCTGCGCAAGGAGGCCGAGGACGCGCTCGCGGCGGCCTACGCCGCGCCCTCCGAGCGGCTCGTCCGGAAGATCATCACCGAGGTCAACGTGAAGATCCGCGACATGATGTTCAAGCCCCCGCCCGGTCCGCCGCTGGGCAAGAAGCCGTACGACGTCGAGGAGGTCGTACGCGAGTGGCACCGGCGCAGGGCCGAGGGCGCGGGGGACGCTCCCGAAGCGGGGGCGTGAGGCGCATATTCGGTTGCGGAGGGTGCGCGGCGCAGGCCGACAATGGCCGGCATGACGTGGACGATCGCCCCGGAACCGTACGACTCCCCCGTCGCCGCCGCGCTCTGGCGGGCGTACTACACGGAGGTCAGCGACCGCTGGTACCTGCTCCACGAAGGGCACCGCACCGACCCGGACGAGCTGGAACGCGAGATCGCGGCCGTCACCGGATCCGAACTCGCGCCGCCCACCGGGCAGTTGCTGATCGGGCGGTACGGGGGTGAGCCGGCCGGTTCGGCGGGAGTGCGGCTGCTGGACGCGGACACGGCCGAGCTGACCCGGGTGTTCGTCCACGAGAGCATGCGCGGCACGGGCGGCTCCGCGCTGCTCGTCGGCGCCGCCGAGGAGGCCGCCCGCGCCCTGGGCGCCGGGCAGTTGATCCTCGACACCCGCGACGACCTGGTCGAGGCCCGCGCCCTGTACGCCCGCCTCGGCTACCGGGAGACCGCGCCCCACAACGACCAGCAGTACGCCGACCACTGGTTCCGCAAGGACCTTCCGGCGACCGGGGCGATCGTCAACTGAGCCCGGTCACCGTCCCGTCGCGCGGGCGCTCGCGTTCCGAGCCGCACAGTTCGCCGGTGAGTTCCCGCACCAGCCGGTCGAGTTCGGGCGAACGGCCCGGCTGCCACCAGTCGCCGAGCAGTTGGGCCAGGGAGTCCTCGCGGGCCCGCGCGAGCCGTTCGGCGACCTCGCGGCCGTACGGGGTGAGGCTCAGGTCCAGGCCCAGGCGTTCGGCCAGCCGCCGTTCCTCCAGCTGGCGTTCGGCCTCAAGGACGACCTGGAGCGGGACGTCGGCGCGCTCGGCGAGCACGCACGGCTCCACCGAGCCGTACTTCCGGATGCGCAGCAGCATCCAGCTCGCGGCGGGCAGCAGATCGTACCCGGCCCGCTCGGTGATCTTCCGGTAGACCTCCCGGCGCCCCTCCCGGGTGCCGAGCACGGACAGGGCGCGGCAGCACTCGTCGTAGGAGGAGCGTTCGACGGGGTTGGGCGGGATGGTCTGGGACACGTCGGGCGCGGTGACCGAGCCGCGCAGCGGGTCCTCCTTCAGGAACCACGCCAGCGCGAAGCCGAGCAGGGCGACCGGGGCGGCGTACAGGAAGACGTCGGTGATGGAGGACGCGAAGGCGTGCAGGGCGGCCGGACGCAGGCCGGGCGGCAGGGCGCCGAGGCTGCGCGGGTCGGCCTTGACGGCGTCCGCCGAGACGCCGGGCGGCAGACGCACGCCCCGGAAGGCGTCGGTGAGCCTGTCGCCGAGCCGGCTGGAGAAGACGGTGCCGAAGACGGCGACGCCGAAGGAGGCGCCGATGGACCGGAAAAAGGTGGCGCCGGAGGTGGCGACGCCCAGGTCCTCGTACGACACCGCGTTCTGCACGATGAGGATCAGGACCTGCATGACCAGGCCGAGGCCGAAGCCCAGCACGAAGAAGTAGACGCTCATCTCGGCGGTCGAGCTGAACTCGTCGAGCCGGTGCAGCAGGAGCAGGCCGATGGTGGTGACGGCGGTGCCCGCGATCGGGAACACCTTCCAGCGGCCGGTGCGGCTGACGATCTGCCCGGAGACGGTCGAGGTCAGCAGCAGCCCGAACACCATCGGCAGCATGTGCACACCGGACAGCGTCGGCGATATGCCATGCACGACCTGGAGGAAGGTCGGCAGATAGGTCATCGCGCCGAACATCGCGAAGCCGATGATGAAGCTGATGACGGCGGCGAGCGTGAAGGTGCGGATGCCGAACAGCCCCAGCGGCAGCACCGGTTCGGCGGCCCGCCGCTCCACCGCGACGAACGCCACGACGAGCACGGCGCCCAGGACGACGAGCCCGACAATCTGCGCGGACCCCCAGGCCCAGGTCGTACCGCCGAGCGAGGCGACCAGCACCAGGCAGGTGGCGACCGAGGCGATGAGGAGGGTGCCGAGGTAGTCGATGACGTGGTGGGCGCTGCCGCGCGGGATGCGCAGGGCGACCGCGATGGCGACGAGCGCGACAACGCCGACGGGCAGGTTGACGTAGAACACCCACCGCCAGCTCAGATGCTCGGTGAGCACGCCGCCGAGCAGCGGACCGAGCACGCTCGTCGTGCCGAACACGGCGCCGAACAGACCCTGGTAGCGCCCCCGGTCACGCGGTGGCACGAGGTCGCCGACGATCGCCATCGACAGCACGATCAGACCGCCGCCACCCAGCCCCTGCAACGCCCGGAAGGCGATCAGCTGGCCCATGTCCTGTGCCATGCCGCACAGCGCGGACCCGATCAGGAAGATGACGATCGCGGCCTGGAACAGCCGCTTGCGGCCGTACTGGTCACCGAGTTTGCCCCACAGCGGGGTCGCGGCGGTGGAGGCCAGCAGATAGGCGGTGACCACCCAGGACAGGTGCTCGAGACCGCCGAGGTCGCTGACGATCGTGGGCAGTGCCGTCGCCACGATGGTCTGGTCGAGCGCGGCCAGCAGCAGCCCCAGCAGAAGTGCGCCGATCGGGACGAGGACACTGCCGGGAACCTGCTCGGCGTCCTTCGCGCCCTTCGCCGTGCCGTGCGTGTCCAGCGTCATGGAGACCTCCCGGGACCGGAGTGCGCTCCCCTCCATGGTCGGCGGTGACACGGTTCACGGCCTGTCGAGCGCCGTTCATGGCCGGTTCCGCGCGTGTCCCGCCTCGGCCTGTGTGAAGGCCGTCTGCATAAACTCGGGATTTCCCGAGGGGAGGGGACGAGCACGTGACGGAACCGAAGGGCCACCCGAAGGGCCACACCTGCCCGGAGTGCGGGACACCCAGGGGGCCGGACAACACCCCGTCGTGCGACTGCACTCAGCGCGCGTCGGACGCCCTGCGCGACGCGCGCACGGCTCAGGCAGCCGCGGCGGAGGACTTCGATCCGCTGCGCATACGTCCGTACATCGCGGTCATGGAGGCGGACGGCATCGCCGTCCCGGAGGCGGACGGCATCGCCGTCCCGGAGGCGGACGGCATCGCCGTCCCGGAGGCGGACGGCATCGCCGTCCCGGAGGCGGACGGTATCGCCGTCACGGAGACGGGCGGTGTCGGGGTCCCGGGGACGGACGGTGTCGGGGTCCCGGGGACGGACCCGGCCGGCGCGATCGCGGCGGAGGGCGGGATCCGGCCGGCGCCGGGCGCCGATGACACCCTGCCTGTGCCTGTGCCTGTGCCTGTGCCTGTGCCTATGCCTGTGCCTGTGCCTATGCCTGTGCCTATGCCGGTGCCTGCGGCGCCTGGCACGGACACCGGTGCCGTCGGGGGGCTGTCGGCGGCTGTTGCCCATGAGGTGCTGCCGACGGCAGCGCGTGATGGGGTGCCGCCGGAGGAATTTCCGCGCCGGTCCCGCCGCGCGGTCGTCCTGTCCGTCGCGGGTACGGCGGTCGCGGTCGTGGTGGCGGCCGGGTTCGTGAGCGGGATGCTCGCGTATCACGCGCCGTCGCGGGACCGGGCGGCCGAGGAGGTCAGGCAGAGCGTTCCGGACGTGACGACACCGGACGCCTCGTCGGCGCCCGTGGCGGCCGGGCCGACGACCGGTACGGCGTCCTCCTCCGCCCTCCCCTCGGCGCCCGCCACGAGCGCCTCCTCCCCCGCCTCCTCCTCGCCCACCGCCCCGGCGTCCACGGCGTCCGCCGCCCCGTCCCGCTCCGCCTCGCCGCCCCCGTCGACGGCGACCGCCGCCACCCCGGACTCGGCGCCCGCGCAGGGCCCGGTGCTCCGCCACGGCGACCAGGGTCCGGACGTCGTCGAACTCCAGCTCCGGCTCCGGCAGTTGAACCTCTACATGAACCCGGCGAACGGCGTCTTCAACAGCCCCGTCGAGTACGCCGTCCGCACCTACCAGCGGGCCCGCGGCATTCGCGACGACACCCCCGGGGAGTACGGACCGGCGACCCGGGCGAGCCTGGAGGCGGAGACCGAGGAGCCGTAGAACGCGACGCGGCCTCTGCCTGAGGGCGACCTCAGCCGGAGGGAGGGCTCAGCCGGAGGGAGGGCTCAGCCGATGTGCAGCCGGATCGTGCCGTCCGTCAGGGGCTCGACCCGTACGTGGGTGAGGTCGGGCACAACCGCGTCGGGGTCGTGCACGGCGGCCCGGGGACCGACGCCCACGACCCGCATCCCGGCGGCCCGTCCCGCGGCGATCCCGGCGCCCGAGTCCTCGAAGACCACGCAGTCGGCCGGGTCGACGCCCAGTTCGGCGGAGGCCTTCAGGAACCCCTCGGGGTCGGGCTTGCTCGCGCCGACCGACTCGGCGGTGACGCGCACCTCGGGCAGCGGCAGGCCGGCGGCGGCCATGCGGACGGTGGACAGGGCGACGTCGGCGGAGGTCACCAGGGCGTGCGGCAGGCCGTCCAGGGAGGCGAGGAAGGCGGCGGCGCCGGGGATCTCGATCACGCCGTCCGTGTCGGCGGTCTCCGCCGCGAGCATGCGCGCGTTGTCGGCGAGGTTCTGCTCCACGGGCCGGCCGGGCAGCAGGACGGCCATCGAGGCGTGCCCCTGACGGCCGTGGACGACCTTCATCACCTCGTCGCCGTCCAGCCCGTGCCGCTCGGCCCACTCCCGCCAGATGCGCTCGACCACGGCGTCCGAGTTGACGAGGGTGCCGTCCATGTCGAGCAGGAGGGCGCGGGCGGTGAGGACGGTGGCCGGCATCGGCAACTCCAGGAGAACAGGGGCCTCGGGGTACGGAAGAGGAGGCGCGGAGGAACCAAGGCGGCCCCGCTCGCCGGTCAGGGAGAACGAGCGGGAGCCACTTTGTTCCTTCACGGTACAAAACGGCGCCGCATCCCGCCACCGCCTCCGGCGAGGGTTCACCGTCCGTTCAGCTCGGACCGACCCGGGCAGGACGGGACCGAGCCGGACAGGGCGGGACGGGACCGGGCCCGGCCGGGGCCTGACCGGGGCCTGACCGGGGCCCGGCCGGGCGGCTCAGGCACGACCGCCTCGCCTCGCCGGCTCAGGCCGCGACCGCCTCGTACAGGCTCCACGCACCGAGAACCAGCATCAGGACCGCCGCGATCTGCGTGATCAGCCGCAGCGGCACCCGCTTCATCAGGGCCTTCCCACCGACGATGCCCAGTCCGGCCACCGCCCACAGGCCCAGGACCGCGCCCAGACCGACGGAGATCGGATCGTCGTAGCGGGCGGCGAGGTTCGCGGTCATGATCTGGGTGAGATCGCCGAACTCGGCGACGAGGATGAGCATGAAGCCCGCGCCCGACACCTTCCAGAAGGACTGGTCGGCCGGCTTGCGGACCTCCTCCTCGCCCTCGTCCTTCTTCATCAGCAGCACCGCGGCGCCGCCGAGGAAGAGGACGCCGGTGATCGCGTGCACGATCTGCTGCGGCAGCAGGGTCAGCACGCTGCCGGCGGCGACGGCCAGCACGACGTGCAGCAGGAAGGCGGCGGCGACGCCCGCGAAGACGTACGAGGCGCGGTAGCGGGTGCCGAGCACGAGACCGGCGAGCGCGGTCTTGTCCGGCAGTTCGGCGAGGAAGATGACGCCGAAGACGAGCGCCGTCACGGTGATGCTGATCAAGGGTCCTCAATCGGTCGGGGCCGCCCCGCCGAGAGTGCTGAACCTCACATGAGACACCTCGGCACGGCAGCACATTCAGCGCCCGCACCGAGGGGGTGCGGGCATGCACTGCTTGCCGAAGGTCTCGCTGGGCGGTCCTCGCGGAATCCGCCTCCGGGCGCCGGCTCAGGCTGGCTGAGCAGTATGTCGACGGTCCGGCGAAGAGCTACTCCCCTTCTGCGCCACCCATTCTACGCGACGTGAAAGTTCCGTCGTAAACCTTCGCGAACCTCGCCCTGGGGCTTGTCATGTCATGAGCGCGTCACTAACTTCTTGCCGAGCGCTCACCCGACCGCAACGCGGCGTCGCGAGCATTCCCTCGCTCGCGCTCCAAAACCCCCACCCCTCAAGGGAGTTCGCATGCCGAAGTTCTACGCGCGTCGATGGCTGAGCATACTCGCGACCCTCACGGGCCTGATCGCCTCCGCCGCCCTGTTCAACTCCCCGAGCGCCTCCGCCGCCCTCCCCACCCCGGTCAGTGGCGCCACCGCCCGCAGCTACCTCTCCCAGCTCACCGTGGCCACCGAGAACCGCACCGGCTACAGCCGCGACCTGTTCCCGACCTGGATCACCATCTCCGGCACCTGCAACACCCGCGAATGGATCCTCAAGCGGGACGGCTCGAACGTCGTCACCGACTCCGCCTGCGTCGCCACCAGCGGCAGCTGGTACTCCCCGTACGACGGCGCGACCTGGACCGCCGCCTCCGACGTCGACATCGACCACCTCGTCCCGCTCGCCGAGGCCTGGGACTCCGGCGCGAGCAAGTGGACCACCGCCCAGCGGCAGGCCTTCGCCAACGACGTCACCCGCCCGCAGCTCCTCGCGGTCACCGACAACGTCAACCAGGCCAAGGGCGACCAGGACCCGGCGACCTGGATGCCCTCGCGCACGGCGTACCGCTGCACGTACGTCCGCGCCTGGGTGCAGGTGAAGTACTACTACAACCTCTCCGTCGACTCGGCGGAGAAGAGCGCACTGCAGAGCGACCTGGCGGGCTGCTGACGCAGGCCTTCTCCGACACGGCCCCACCGACGGCTCGCCCACGGCCTCTCCGGCCGGGGCGGGCCGTCACCGCGTTCCGGCCCCGAGCCCCGATCCCCTGACCCCGAGCCCCTGACCCCGAGCCCCCGACCCTCGTGCTCGACCGGGCGGTCGATGGCTGAATGTTGAACTTGCAAGTATGAGTTAGGTACACCTAACCTTACCTCTTGATCGGCAACCGGCACCCGGCACCCCACATCCGCCGGCCCGACCGCCATACAAGAGGAGACGACTGTCCGCACGCCTCGATTCCGCTCAGCCCTACGTCGTCGGGATCTTCCGCATCGTCGTCGGCCTGCTGTTCGCCGTACACGGCGCGGCCTCGCTCTTCGGTGTCCTCGGCGGCGCCGCGGGCACGGGCGGCGCAGCCGTGGAGACCGGCGCCTGGCCCGGCTGGTACGCGGCCGTGATCCAGCTGGTCGCCGGCGGACTCGTCCTGCTCGGCCTCGGCACCCGCGCCGCCGCGCTGGTCGCCTCGGGCTCGATGGCGTACGCGTACTTCGACGTCCACCAGCAGGCCGCCCTGTGGCCCATCCAGAACGGCGGCGAGCTGTCGGCCCTCTTCTGCTGGACCTTCTTCCTGCTGGTCTTCACCGGCTCCGGCGCCCTCGGCCTGGACCGACTCCTCACCCGGCGCACCGTGACGACGCCCGAGCCGGCCACGGAGCAGCCCCCGGAGCAGGCTGCGGAACAGTCCCCGGAGCAGACCCCGATGGCCGCCTGACCGGCGGTCGGACCGCACACACCGCACCAATCACTCACACCCCTGTCGCATCCCCTGTCACACCCGCGGCGTACGCTGTACGGCTGTATCGGGGGATGAGCGGGGAGTCATCGTGTGGGACAGCGTGGGGTCGCTGACGGCCGGACCATGGATCTATGCCGTGGTCGGTCTGTCGGTACTGCTCGACGTCTTCGTACCCGTGCTGCCGAGCGGAGTCCTCGTCATCACGGCGGCCACCGCCGCGGCGGCCGGTTCGGGCGCGGCGACGGGGCAGGTCCCGCACGGCGTGCCGGACATCATCGCCCTGATCCTCTCCGCGACGACCGCCTCGGTCCTCGGTGACCTGGTCGCCTACCGGCTGGCCTGGCGGGGCGGCGACCGCCTCGACCGCGCCATCGCCCGCTCACGGCGCCTGACCACCGCGCAGGAACGTCTCGGCGAGGCCCTCGCCCGGGGCGGCGGCGCCCTGGTCGTCCTGGCCCGCTTCGCCCCCGCCGGCCGTTCCGTCGTCTCCTTCTGCGCCGGCGCCGCCCACCGCCGCGCCCGCGACTTCCTCCCCTGGTCCGCCCTGGCCGGCCTCTCCTGGGCCGCCTACAGCGTGGCCCTCGGCTACTTCGGCGCCCGCTTCCTCGGCGCGACCTGGCTGTCCACCGGGGTGTCGGTCGCCGCACTCTTCGGCGCGGGCGCCGCAGCCGCCTTCCTCATGCGCAAGCGCCCCGCACCGGCAGAGGGCTGACCCGGGGCCCGGGACCCGGGCCCACCCCATCCCCGCGGACCCGCCGGGGGCCCATCGCCCTCGCCCGCGAACTACCCGGCGCTCTGTGCCGACTGCCCCCGTGCCGACTGCCCCCGCACCTCCAGGCCGTCGAGCAGTTCCGCCGTGGCCTGTGCCACGGCCGCGACGGCTCGGTCGAACACCTCGCGGTTGTGTGCGGCGGGCGCCCGGAACCCCGAGACCTTCCGCACGTACTGCAACGCGGCTGCGTGGATGTCGTCCTCCGTGGCCTCTTCGGGCAGCACGGGCGGGCGCAGCGTCTTGATACTCCGGCACATACCGTTCCTCATCGGTGAGCAGGGCTGTGTCCTGGAACCGTACCGGTGGCACGCATCCGGTACGACTTCATGGTGCGGCAGTCGAGACCCCCCGGTCTCGCGCACCCCGCGCGCCCCTGCGAGGATCCCTGCGAAGGCGGCCACCGAATCCCGGGGCCGACCGACGAGAGGACAACCTCATGACGAGCAAGCCCACCGTGGCGGTCCTGGGCCCCGGCGGCATCGGCGGTCTCCTCGCCGCCCTGCTGTCCCGCTCCGGGCACCGAGTGATCTGCCTGGCCCGGGAGAGCACGGCGCACACCCTGCGCACCGGCGGAATCCACGTCCGCAGCGGCCAGTTCGGCGAGTTCACGGCGGCCGTGGAGGCGGACACCGAGCTGCGTGAACCGGTGGACGCCTGCCTGATCACCGTCAAACACACCACCCTGGACACCGCCCTCACCCGCGTCCCGGCGACCGCCCTCGGCGACGCCCTCGTCGTACCGTTCCTGAACGGCATCGAGCACCCGGCCGCCCTGCGCGCCCGCTACCGGCCCGACCGCGTGGCCCCCGCCGTGATCCGCGTGGAATCCACCCGCGTCCACGAGGCACCCACCACCGGGGAACCGGGCGAGCGCGTCGTGATCGAGCACGGCAGCCCGTTCGCCGAGATCGACCTGACCGCCGCCACCGCGCCCCGCGCCCGCGTCGACTCCCTCGCCGCCGCCCTGTCCGGCGCCGGTACGACGGCCCGCGTCGTCGAGGACGAGACGGCGGCTCTGTGGGCCAAGATGGCCTTCCTCGCCCCCTTCGCCCTGCTCACCACCCGCTACGGCCTCCCCCTCGGCGAGGCCCGGACCCGCCACCGGGAGGAACTCCAGTCCCTGGTCGCCGAGACCACCGCGGTCAGCCGAGCCTGCGGCGCCCCCGCGGACCCCGCCCAGGCCCTCGCCCGCTACGACGCGTTCCCGCCCGGCGCCAAGTCGTCCATGCAGCGCGACGCGGAGGCGGGCAGACCGCTCGAACTCGACGCCATCGGCGGCGCGTTGCTGCGCGCGGCCGACCGGCACGACGTCCTGGCACCGGTAACCGCCCACCTGGTACGGGAACTTCGCGACACCCATCACTGAGCCACCCGGTCTCCGACCTCCGGCCCCGGCCATCGGGCCGAACGCCCGCGCCCCGGAGGGCACTTGGCCGACGTGCCGTCACGAACACGTCGTCCCGCGCTCCGGGGTCGTGCCGTGGAGGAGGTACGTGTCGACGGTCCTGGTGGCGCAGCGGTTGAAGGGGTACGACCCGTGGCCCTCGGCCCGCACGGTCAGCAGGACACCGACGCCCGCGCCCAGCTCCGCCACCATGTGCCGGGCGCCCGCGTACGGCGTCGTCGGGTCGCCGGTGCCGGCGACGACGAGGATCGGGGAGGCGCCGTCCGCACTGACGTCGGGGGTGGCGCGCTCGCCGTCGTACGGCCAGTCGTAACAGAGGTAGACGCCCGAGGACCAGGCCTCGCCGAAGACGGGGGACGCCGCCTCGATCCGCGCGCTCATCTCATCGGCCTCGGTGAATCCGGGGCGCAGGTCGGAGTCGGCGCAGCTGATCGCGACGAACGCGGACACGCCGTTGCCGCCGGAGGTCTCGGTGCCTGACGTCTCAATGCCCGAGGTCTTGCTGCCCGCCGTCGTGCTGCCCGGGGTCTTCCCGCCCGCTGTCGTGCTGCCCGAGGTCTCGCTGCCGCGGGCGGCGACACCGGCTCGCGGCCGGACCCGGGCGCCCGGGTCATGGTCGTACGCCCTCTCCATCAGCTTGCTGCCCTTGCCCCGCTCCACGACCTCCTCCAGCGCCTTCACCAGCGGTCCCCAGCCGTCCTTGCCGAGGTCCAGGTAGTTCGAGATGGCGTGCGCGGCGAGGTCGCCGTCGAGTTTCCCGTCGCCGTCGGTGGGGGCGGGCTTCTTCCTGAGCTTGTCCAGCAGCGCGACGACGCGTCGGTCGGCCTGCGCGGGGTCGCTGCCGGTCGGGCAGTCGTGGTACGCGTCGGCGCAGTGGCGCGCGAAGCGGTCGAAGGCGCGCTGGACGGCCACGACCTGGCTGAGGTCGCCCTGCAGACGGTCCTGCGTCGGGTCGACGGGCGCTTCGAGCACGAGCCTGCCCACGTTCTTCGGAAACAAGTGGGCGTAGGTGCCGCCCAGTTCGGTGCCGTAGGAGACGCCGAAGTAGTGCAGTTTCTCGTCGCCGAGGAGGTAGCGCATCAGGTCCAGGTCGCGCGCCGTCCGCGTGGTGCCGACGTACGGCAGGAGCCGGCCGGAGTGCTTCGCGCAGGCGTCGGCGCCCTCGTACTCCTTCGCCCCGCAGCTGACGGGGGCCGTCCCGCCGACCCCTCTCGGGTCGAAGCTGACGAGGTCGTACCGCTCCCCCAGTGCGGCGTAGTCGCCCGCGAACCTGGGAAGCCCGATGACACCGGACTGGCCGGGCCCGCCGAAATTGAAGAGAAGCGACCCGATCCGCTCACGCTCCGGGCCGGTGCTCCGCTTCCGGATCATCGCCACGTCGATCGTGCCGCGGCCGGGCCGCCGGTAGTCCAACGGCGCCTTCATCGTGGCGCACTCCCAGCCGTCGCCCGGAGCGTCCCCGCCACCCTGCGCCGCGGAGGGCGGCGGACAGACCACCCAGTGAAGCCGCTGACCGGCGGTGAAGGCCGCGGGCAGCCCCGGCGACGGATTCGTCGCCTTGACCTCGACCCGCCGCTCCGCCCAGCCACCCCCGCCCGATCCGGACCGCCCCGAACCCGAACCCGCGTCCGAGCCCGAGCCTTCGTCCAAGCCCGAGCCTCCGACGGCATCGCACCCGGCACCCGCGGCCACCACGACGGCGAAGGCGACCAGCCCCGCACCGGCGCGCCGCCACAAGCCCGACGTCATCCGGGCCGCACGCACCCGCGCCGGCACGCCCGCCACCCGGTCCACTACGCCGTCCAGTCCGGCCGCCGTCCCAGATACTTCAGCAGCTCCACCACCGCGTCGTCCCCCGGCTCCGCCGGCACCACCGGAGCGAAGGCGAAGGCCCGCACCGGCTCGACGAACTGCCGTGCCGCACCGAGCAGTTCGGCCGCGAGTTCCGGGGTCAGCGGCGACGGCTGCCCGGTGGCGACGGCGATGTCCCAGGCGTGCACGGCGGCGTCCAGGGCGCAGGCGCGCACGCCGAGGGCCGCCGGCATCGTGTTCGGCGGCAGCGGAACGGGGACCTCCGCCTGGTCCGCGGGGATGCGCGGCCACGCCACGGCCGCCGCGCGCACGGCCGCCTCCGCCACCACCGACGGTTCGTCACCCAGCTTCCCGGAGGGCGCGAACGGATCCTCGGCAGGACCCGTGCCCTCGCCGAGGAACGCGGCGTAGCCGAGCTGGTCGCCCGCCGCGTGCTGCAGCACCTGGGCGGCGTTCCACTCCCCGCACGGGGTGGGCCGCTGCCAGTCGGCCGGCGCCACGCCGCGGACGACGGTGAGCAGAGCTTCGTGGGACCGGGCGAGGACGGGCTGGTTCGCGTACATGATCACGGTGCCCCCATTCTTGATCACGACAAGAAGTGTCCACCCTGGCAGAGACGCGCCCCCACGACCACGGCATTCCCGAAAGCGCACCTCAGGGCGCTGCGGTGCGCGGATGCGGATGCCGTTACGGATGCGGATCCGGCTGTGCGGATGCGGATCCGGCTGTGCGGATGCGGATCCGGCTGTGCGGATGCGGATCCGGCTGTGCGGATGCGGATCCGGCTGTGTGGATGCGGATCCGGCTGTGTGGATGCGGATGGGGATCAGGGGCGCCGCGCGACGAAGACGAACTCCTTTCCCGGCCGGTCGGGCGCATCACGAACGTCCTGCACCTCATAACCGTGCGCGACCAGGTCCGCCCCGACCTCCTCCCGTTCCCGGAAGCGCAGTGTCGAGTCCGAGGTCAGCACCTGTCCGTCCGCCGCGAAGACGTACGTCCAGCGGAAGGTCACCAGGGGCCGGCTCACGTCGATCAGCCGGACCCAGCTCTCGACGGAGCCGACGCCCGGGATCTGCGTCACCCGGTGGGTTTTCTCGCGGGTCCACTCCTCCCAGGCGCGCGCGGCCGGATCACGGGTCTCGAAGACCAGGCGCCCTCCGGGCCGCAGTGCTTCGTAGGCCCCCCGCAGCGTGTCCCGCCACGCGTGCGGGTCGACGACGGCCTGGGCGACATTCGCCGTCATCGTCGCGAGGTCGACCCGCAGGGGCGGGAGGCCTGTCGCGTCGCCGCAGATCCAGCGCACCCGCTCTCCGCCCGGTCTGGTCCGGGCGACGTCGAGGGAGGCTCGGGCGGGATCGACGCCGACGACCTCGACCCCGCGGCCGGCCAGGAGCAGCGCGAACACTCCCGTGCCGCAGCCGATGTCCAGCACGTGCCGCGCCCCGAACTCCTCCACCATCCCGAGGTAGGCGTCGAGATCGCCCCGGTCGGGGTCGAGCGGATCGTAGATCGCGGTGAGTCGCGGGTGCCCGAAGCATTCGTCAGCCATGCCACCGAAGGTAGGCGGCCGAGATCCAGCCGAGCATGACTGCCCGGGGCGAGTTACCGGATGGTGTGGGGTTCGGTGGACTTCGGATGCTGGACCACGCAGTCCGGTCCGGGCCACATGATCGTCTCGTGGCCGTCTTCGGCGCGGACGCGATAGGGCGGCTCGCCATTGGTCCCCAGCACTTCCACGATCTCCACGACGTGGTCGCCATGCCCGACGGTCCTGCCGTGCACCAACAGCCGGTCACCAGTCTTCGCGTGCATCTGTGCTCCTCTCCGAGCCGCCACCGGAAGGTCCCGTACGGCACCACCAGTCTCTGGGGCAAGGCGCCAGGGCGCAGCCGGTGAGCCGAGGTACGCCCATCAGGGCTAAACCCCATGCCCCCACTCGTTGCCCCACTCGTTCGACTGAACCCCCCTGCGGAACTCGCCACCCAAAATCGAACAGGCGTAGCATTGCCGCGTGGCTACGACCTATGAATTCCCCAGTGACCTCCTCGCCGGTCAGGAGGAGCTGCATCAGGTCCGGGCCGAGCTGTCGGCCCTGCTCAGGCGGCTGCCGTGGTCGGTCGAGCCGATGGACGGCTTCAGCGACGACAACGGCTGGCGCAAGGTCGAGCGTCCCGCCTCCCCCGGCTGGACGTCCGACGAGCAGGCCGAGGTGGAGAAGCTGAGGCGCCGCGAGCACGAACTCGCGGTCTTCGTCAGCGGCCACCGCTTCTGGGCCGAGGTCACGGCAGCGGATCGCGTCGAGAGCCGCATGAAGCTGAAGCACGCCCGCGCGGAGGCCACAGGAAAGGACGACCTGCCGACGACCTGACGAGGTGAGCCCGGGATAACTGACGAGGTGAGCCCGGGATAAGGAGAGAGGGTCCGGCCGGACACACAAAACCCCCGACCGCACGCGGTCGGGGGCTTCCGTCGGGGCTTCCCGAGATGTGGGCGCGGACGGTTTCGAACCGCCGACATCCTGCTTGTAAGGCAGGCGCTCTACCCCTGAGCTACGCACCCGGAACAGGGCGACAGCCTACATTGCCCGAGGGGCTGCGCGGCAAACCGTATCCAGGGTGGGGACAAACCGTATCCAGGGTGGGGACAAGCCGTCCCTGACCGACCGAGCGGAAGCGCGTCACGGTGCCAGGACGCCTGCCCAGCCGCATACCCCCGGCGGCACACATGCCCCCAGCGGTACCGGGCATGCCGGTCACCCGCGTTCGCGCCGCGGGCGGGAAAGTGGCGGTGCGCACGGCGAACCGACCGACCCGTGTGTTCGTCTTCGACGGGTGGGAGAATGTCACCACCCAGGGCGAACCACAGCACGGGAGAGGGATGTGACGGCGACACCGGGCACGCCACCTTCGCAGCCGTACCCGCCGTCGATCCCACGGGCCGGGCACCGGGGTGCGTTCACGCCACTGCTCGACACCCTGACCCTGATGAGCCTGCCGGTGCTGGCGGCGCTCGCGCTGCCGTTGCCGGCGGCGTTCGCGGGCGGTGGCACGCGGCGCTGGTTCGGGGGGCGTGCGGAGAGCCAGCGGGCGGAGGCGCAGGCCGCGAAGGACGCGGCGGCGGCCGCGTTCTACGAACTCGACACCGCCCAGCGGGATCTGCGGATCTCCGTCGAGACCATCGCCGCCGTCGACGACTCCCCGGCCGCCCGGCGCGCGGTCTCCGACTTCGATGCGCTGGGCCGGCGTATAGACGAGGCCAGCCAGCGGTACATCCAGGCCGTCGACGCCCATGACCTCGACCGGGACGACCTCGACGCCGCCACGGCCGTACGGGCGCGCGGGGAGCTGACCGCGGCCAAGGACGAACTGGTCCGCGTCAAGGAGGAGCTGGACCGTTTCGGCAGCTCGCTCGGCCCGCTGCTCGGCAAGGCCGAGACCCAGCTGGCCCGGCTCGCCCCCGCCGTGGAACGGGCCCGGCAGGCCCTGCTGGGCGCGAGCAACGCACTGGACGCCGCACGCGCGACGAACCTGCGCGCCGACGACCTCGCCGCCCGGCTCGCCGCCCTCTCCCCCGAGCTGACGCGGCTGAACCAGGGTGCCGGGCAGCACGGGGTGGCGCCGACGCTGGAACGGGCCGAGCGGGTGCAGCGGGAGGCGTCGGCGATCCGGGCGGAGGCGGAGCGGCTGCCGGAGAAGGCCGCCGAGATCGATCACCGGCTGGTCAGCCTGCGCACCCGTGCCCAGGCGCTGACCACCAGGGCCGGACAGGTCGACCCCGTCCTGAGCGAACTGCGGCGGCGGTTCGCGGCCGCCTGCTGGCAGGATCTGCAGCACGTGCCGGAGCAGGCCACGCAGAACGTCCGGCAGGCCGAGCTGAAGCTGCGCGAGGCGCAGGCCGCGCGGGACGCCCAGCGGTGGGCGGACGCCACCTCGCTGCTGTCGACCGTACGCGCCCTGCTCAGCACCACCGACGAGGCCGTCTCGGCCGCCGGCGACCGGCTGACCAGGCTGAACGCCGTCCAGAAGGATCCTCAGGCGGAGATCCAGCGCACCCGGTTCGCGATCCGCGACGCCCAGCGGCTGGCCATGACGGGCCGTACGACACCGGACCCACGGGACGCCGGGCCCCTGGACGACGCGGTGGCGCGGCTGGAGCGGGCGATCGGCACGCTGGAGAGCGGCCGGCACCCGGACTACTGGCACTTCCTGACCGAGACGGAGGCCGTCCGGCAGGCGACCGCTCAGGTGGTGTCCCGGATCCGCGAGGAGCGCGGGGGGCACTGAGGGGGCCGCGCCGAGCGGGGCCGCCCCGGGCGGGGGTCCGCCGTGTGCGGTCCTGGCGGTTGCGGTCCCGTGGGTTGCGGTCCTGTCGGTTGCGGGGCGGCGCGGGGCGGGCGGATATTGGGTGGACGGATGGCCTCCGCTAGCGCCCGAGGGAGGCGGACATGGCCACACACGCAGTGCACACGAAGCAGCGACGACGGATCGAGTTCGACAAGCACCTGCCCGTGGACCACCGGCTGAACACGGTGTACCGGATCGGTGCGGGCCTCATCGGCGCGTTCCTCGTCGTCTTCGGCATCCTGGGTCTGATCAACCACATCGGCTTCTTCAGCACCGGCGGTGCGACCGCCGCAGGACTGAACACCAACGGCGCGCTCAGTGTCCTCTCGATCTGCATCGGGGCGATCCTGCTGCTCGGCATGGTGATCGGCGGGAACGTCGCGTCGACGCTGAACATGGTGCTCGGCGTGCTGTTCCTGCTGAACGGGTTCCTGTTCCTCGGCCTGCTCGACACCCCGCACAACTTCCTGGCGTTCAAGATCCAGAACGTGCTGTTCAGCTTCGTCGTGGGTCTGCTGCTGATGACCTTCGGCATGTACGGCCGGGTCGGCTCGACCCTGCCGTACGACAACCCGTACTGGCGGGCCCGCCACCCCGACGCGGGCGAGGCCGCGCGGAGCGGCACGGCTCATGACGTCCCACCCCCCGGGTCCGGCGGTTAACCTGTGCGCATGCCTCGCTACGAGTACCGCTGCCGGACCTGCGGCGACACCTTCGAACTGAGCCGCCCCATGGCGGAGTCCGCCGCCCCCGCGGCCTGCCCCGCGGGCCACGACGACACGGTCAAACTGCTGTCGACGGTCGCCGTGGCCGGCACGTCCAAGACACCGTCCCCGGCGCCCCAGGCGAGCGGGGGCGGAGGCGGTGGCTGCTGCGGCGGAGGTTGCTGCGGCTGATCAACGGACGTTGGCCCGGCCTACGGGGGTGGGCCACGGGTGTGGGCCCACAGGTGTGGGCCCACAGGTGTGGGCCTACGGACGTCGATCTCCGAACGTTGACCCACGGACGCGGCCCGGCAGGCTTCGCCTACAGGCGTTGGCCTACGAGTGTGGGCCTACAGGCGTTGACTCACCCGTACGAGCCAACGCCCGTGGGCCCACAAGCGTTGCCCCGTCGAGACACGACAGTGCGCATCCACACCTGATTGCCCACGCGAGTTGGCCTACAAGTGTTGACCCCACGGCCGTTGCCCCACGGCCGCCCACCTACGCGCCGCGACCCACGAGCGTTGACCCACGACCGCTTGCCCACGCCTGTTGACTCACGGCCACTCGCCTAAGCCCGTTTGCCCACACCCGTAGGCCCACACCCGTAGGCCCACACCTGTTGGCCGACGCCCGTTAGCCCACCCCCGTTGACCTAGCTCCGACACCCCCCAGGCGCCTCCCCCCTCACCGCCCGCAAGAACTCCCGCGTGATCCGCTCCCCCGCCAGCACGCCCCGTTCCGCTATCGCGGCGATCGCCGGGGCGGTCCAGTCGTTGTCGGCCAGTTCGCCGTGGGCGGGGCGCCAGCCGCGGTCGGCGGCGAGGAGCAGGTCGGCGTCCAGGAGGGAGTCGCCGGCCGCCAGGGTCAGCTCCGCGCCGGTGCGGCGGGCGACCTCGCGGACGGCCGCGCTCTTGGTGAGCGGCTTGGGGACGGCGTAGATCTTCCGGCCCTGGAGGGAGACCCCCCAGCCGCGGCCCTCCGCCCACACGGCCAGTTCCTTCACCCACTCCTCGGGGAGCAGTTCGCGCTCGACGACCAGGTAGGCGAAGAGGTCCTCGGCGACCCGGTGCTTGCGCACCCACTCGGGGTCGGCGGTCTCGCTCAGACGGGCGCGGATCTCGTCCAGCGGCGCGCACTCGTCGGCGAGCCGGGTCTGTACCGTCTCGTGCCAGTCGTGGTCCGTGACGCCGTCGACGAGGAGATGGCCGCCGTTGGCACAGATCGCGTACGCCGGCTGGGGGCCGGGCAGGTTGATGCGCTGGTACTGCTTGCGGGTGCGGGTCGTGGTCGGGACGAAGACGGCCGTGTCGCCGAGGTCGGTCAGCAGTTGGGCGGCCGTCTCGGTCATGTAGGACAGGGGCTTGCTCTCGTGGACCTCCACGCACAGCAGCCGGGGTGCCCGTGCGTCCGGCATGGTCAGGGCCAGGGCCGCGGAGGAGTAGATCAGCGTACGGTCGAGGTCGCTCGCCACCAGCACCGGCATCAGACGTTCACCGCCCTGCCGTCGGCGCCGGTGGCGCCCCGGGTGTACTTGGGGTGGATCAACCCCATGCAGGTGTACGGCAGTTCGCCGACCTCCTCCACCAGAACGCCTCTCTGTTCAGCCAGCAGCCGTACGTGGTCGAGGTCGGCGCCGGCGCCGGCCTTGGCCAGGATCTTCCAGGGCACCCGGCGCAGCAGCACCCGGGTGGTCTCGCCGACGCCGGGCTTGACGAGGTTCACGTCGTGGATGCCGTACTCCTCGCTGATCCGCTCGACGGCCTGCCAGCCGGCCCAGGTCGGGGTGCGGTCGGCGGCCATGAGGTCCTTGACGGCGGCGTCGACGCCGTCGGTGACCTCGGGGAAGCGGGCGGAGACGGCGTCGAGGAAGGCGACGGAGACGTCGGCGCCGGCGAGTTCGCGGTAGAACTTCGCGCCGTGGAAGTCGTCCGGGCCGACCAGGTCGGCGCGCAGGACCGTGCGCGAGATCAGGCCGGAGACCGTGGAGTTGAGGCAGGCGGAGGGTATGAGGAAGTCCTCGCGGGTGCCGTAGGTGCGGACGCAGGAGCCGGGGTCGGCGAGGACGGCGATCTCCGGGTCGAAGCCGGTGACGCCTTCGCGCTGCTCGAACTCCTCGACGGCCTGGGCGAGTTCGCGGGTGATGGCGCCCTTGCCGGTCCAGCCGTCGACGAAGACGACGTCGCGGGGGTCGTGGTGGGCGGCGAGCCAGCGCAGCGCGTTGGCGTCGATGCCGCGACCGCGGACGATCGAGACGGCGTAGTGCGGGAGCCGGAGGCCGTGGCGGTGCTGGGCCCAGCGGCGCATGAGGACGCCGACGGGGGTGCCGGCGCGGGCGAGGGAGACGAGGACCGGGCGCGGTGAGCGCTCGGCGAGCACGGTCTCGGTGACCACGCCGACGGCCTGGGCGATCCGGGCGGCGGAGGTGTCCAGGGCGGCCTGGAACAGTTCCTGGTACTGCTCGCTCGGCTGGTACTCGACGGGCAGCGACTCGGCGTAGTGCGCGCCGCCGCTCTGGATGGCCTCCTCGCGCTCCTCGGTCGGTGCCTCCAGGGTCACGTCCGAGAGGTCCTGGAGCAGCCAGCCGACCTCCTCGGGCGCGTACGAGGAGAAGGCGGGGCCGCGGAGGGGCTCGGGCAGCATGACCGGCCTTTCGGGGGAGGTTCGGGGCTCGGGGGTGTAGGACGGGACGACCGCGAGCAGGACGTGCGGGGTGTGGGCGGCGAGGCGGGCCAGGAGGCCGTCGGGGGTGTGCAGCGGGGGGGTGTCGGCGACGGAGTCGACGACGGCGACCACGGCGTCGAAGCCGGCGCCGGCGACGTTGTAGGCGTAGCGCTCGCCGGGGCCGTCGGCCGGGTCGTCGTGGGCGGGGAAGGCGAGGCGGGTGCGGATCGCGTAGCCGGGGTCGTCGACGGCGAGGACGGGTGAGCGGGTGGTGGTGGAGAAGCGCACGTCGGCGGGGACGATCTGCTCCAGTTCGCGGGCGATGCGCAGCGGGGCGTACATCAGCTCCTCGAAGCCGAGGACGAGGACCCGCCGGGCGCCTGGGGGCAGTGCTTCGGCGACCCGGGCGGCCATGGCGGGCAGGGCGGCCTCCAGGCGGGCCCGGTGCGCGGGCGTGAACCCGTGCCGGCCGCCGTCGGGCAGGCCGCGGGGCCAGTACAGGTCGACGTGGCTGATCCGGCCGTAGGACGCCTCGTAGGACCCGTGCGCCGCGTCGTAGGACCCGTGAGCCGCCTCGCAGGACCCGGGTGCCGGAGCGCCGGACGCGGACACGCCGGACGCGGACACGCCGGACGCGGACACGCCGGACGCGGACACGCCGGACGCGGACACGCCGGATACAGGCTCGTTCCCGGCGGCAGCCGTCTCGTGCTCGGCGACCAGCCGCCGGCCCTTCTCCAGGACGTCCTCGGGCAGGCGTACGGTCCCGGAGGCGGCGGCGACCAGGTCGACGCGGGCGCCGATCTCGGTGGCGAATCGTTCCAGCCGGGCGGTGTCCTCGGCGGAGCGCATGTCGACCAGGGCGACCACCACGTACCGGCGCCGTGGGTAGCGGGCGTGCAGGTCGCGGATGGTGTTGAGGACCGTGTTGCCGGTGGAGAACTCGTCGTCGACCAGGACCAGCGGGCCGTCGCCCGCGAGCAGGGCGGGGTCCTCGGGCAGGAGCAGGTGGGAGGTGGCGTGGGAGTGGGACTCCTCGAAGCCGCCCGCCGGGGTGATGCCGGGGACGGGGCGGCGCGTGGAGTGCAGGTACGGGGCGTGGCCGAGGCCGTCGGCGACCGCGTGGCCGAGGCCGGTGGCGGTCTCCGCGTAGCCGAGGACGACGGCACGGGCGGTCTCGGTCTCGCCGAGCAGGTCGCGCACCCGGCGGCCCAGGCCGAATCCGTGGCCGTAGACCACGGACGGGGACTGCGGTACGTGCTTGCCGAGCACGTGGGAGACGAGCAGGTGGGCTCGCTTGGGGTTGCGGCGCAGCGCGAGCCCGAGCAGGGCCCGCAGGCCGTCGTCGCCCTCGAGTTCGACCCCGAGTCGCTCGGCGACCCAGCGGCCGGACCAGACCCCGTCGTTCACTGCCGTGTTCATGCGTTCCTTGGGTTTTGGGTGGTCAGCCGGGTATGCCGGCGGCGAGCAGTTCCACGAAGCCGACGTCCTCGCGCGCGACGCCGAAGACCTCGGCGCGCAGCAGGGTCCGTTCGGCCCAGGCGCGGTGCGGTTTCACTTCGTTCATCTTGTTCGTGTAGGCGGACCTGAGTACACCCCCGCCGCCGCGTTCCGGCCGCAGGATGTCCTGGGCGTCGCTGAACTCTTCGTGGCTGACCACGGACAGCGCGTGCACGGGAAGGACGTGGGAGGGGTGGATGCAGGTCTTGCCGAGCAGGCCGTTGGCCTGGTCGAGGGAGATCTCCCGCAGCAGCCCGTCCATGGCGTGCTCGATCAGCTTCTCGCGCAGTTCGACGGCCTGCATCTGCAGGAAGGGGCTCTGCCGCAGCTGGGGCTTGAACATGCGCTCGGGCATGCGGAAGTACTCCCACACGGGGCCGGTCACGGTGAATCCGGTGCCGTCGGCGCGGGCGAGCATGTTGACGACGTCGGCGATCACGGAGGCGACGATCTGGACGTCGTAGGCGGTCATGTCGGGGGCGCGGCGCAGCCCGTAGGAGGAGCAGAAGTCGGTGACGCCGAGGCGCAGGGCGAGGACGCGGTCGCGGAACTTGCCGACGGCGCGCAGGATGCCCTCCAGGGTCTCCACGCGGGTCTCGCGGTAGAGCAGCTCGGGCGATTCGAGGACGGGCATGGCGAACAGCCGTCTGCCGCCGGCGGTCTCGGCGGTGGCGAGCGCCTCCAGGAAGGGGGTGCCGCTCTCCTCGGTGAACTTGGGCATGACGAAGCCGGACAGCAGCCGGGCGGCGGGGCCGAGGCGGTGGACCAGGTCGGGGATCTGCTCGGGGGTGCGTACCCGGATGAACAGCAGGGGCGGCTCGGTGTCCGGGCGGGAGTGGAGGTCGGTGAGCTGGCGGACGAGGTTCTCCTCGCCGTCGGCGACGTCCGCGTCGTCGATGGAGTCCTCCAGGCACAGCACCATCGAGACCACGCCCGCGGCGGCCTGTCTGAGGACGTCGTCGGCCAGCCGGGGCCGGGTGGCCGGGCTGTACAGCGTGGCGCCCAGGGCCGCGGAGAGGATCCGGGCCGGGGAGTCGACGGTGAACGCGCACGGTTCCTGGTGGAACAGGCGCTCCCGCACCTCGGGGGCGATGTGCCCGAAATGACGCATAGGACTCCCTCACGGCGCTTGCCGTGTCTGTGAGTTCGGTAAAGGGTGGCCGTAAATAGTACGTAGGGACCCGTGTCGGGGGTTCCCTGCGGGCATGAATTCCGGGTAACTCGCCCGTGCACGGGGGAACACCCCCCGCATTGTCGTGGCCAGGACGGAGAAGGCAGGATGACCGCATGACGCACACGATGCTGAAGGGGTCGAACGTCCCGCTCGAGGTCACCACGGTCCGTGCCGTGCTGCGCTGGACCGCCGGGCAGGGTGTCCCTGATGTGGACGCCTCGGCGCTGCTGCTCGGTTCCGACGGCCGTGTGCGCTCCGACGAGGACTTCGTGTTCTACAACCAGCCCCGGCATCCTTCGGGGAAGGTGTGGCGGCTCGGCAAGAAGCGGGTCGCCGAGGGGCTGACCGACACGATCCAGTCGGACCTGGCCGGTGTCGAGGCGGTGATCGACCGCATCGTGCTGGTCGCCTCCGCGGACGGGGTGACCTTCGACCGGGTGCCGGCGCTGTGCATCTCGCTGTACGACGCCGCGCGCGCCGACGCCGAGCCGCTGGCCCGGTTCGAGATCACGCCGGAGACGGGTGCGGAGACGGCCCTGATCTGCGGTGAACTGTACCGGCGCGGGGAGCGCTGGAAGTTCCGTGCCCTGGGTGAGGGTTACTCGAACGGGCTGGAGGGCCTGGCCACGGACTTCGGTATCTCGGTGGACGAGTCGGAGGCGCAGGAGGAGGAGTCCCGTCGCCCCGAGTCCGCGTCGCTGCCGCTGCCGCCGGAGCAGCCGACGGCGGTCCCGGTGCAGCCGACGTACGGCTACCCGCAGCCGGCGCCCGGGCAGCAGCCCGCGTACGGCTACCCCCAGCCGACGTCCGGTTACCCTCAGCCGACGTCCGGGCAGCAGCCCGCGTACGGCTACCCCCAGCCGGTGGGCCGGCCCGCCTACGGCTATCCGCAGCCGCAGCCGGCCGTGCCGGCCTTCCTGGACCCGAACTTCCGTCTGCCGCCCCAGGGGCCGCAGTTCGTCGGACGTCAGGGCGCGGCCTGAGGGGCGGCTACTGCTCCGCCTTGGTCTTGTAGCCCCGGCCCCAGGTGAGGCCCCATCCGTACAGCCGGTCCAGCTCGCCCTGGAAGCCGTACACGAACTTGACCTCGCGCCGGACTATCAGTTCGTCCTTGGTGTTCTCGATCATGACGACGGCGCACGAGCGGGCCTGGGGGTGCCGCTCGTCGAGGCCTATCTCGATCCGGGGGCCGTTGCTCGGGTAGAGCGTGACCATCGCGTGTGTGCGGTCGAAGGCGGGCGTCTGGTCGTAGATGTACACGAAGACCAGCAGGCGTTTGATGGCGTCGCGGTGGTCCAGGTTCACGTACATGGTCTCGCCGGAGGCGGATCCGAACCGGTCGTCGCCGCTGAGCTTGATGTAGGGCGGTGCGTTGACGTCGCCGAGGTAGCCGCCGAGGGGCTGGACGACTCCCTTGGTGCCGTCGTTCAGTTCGTACAGGCAGCCCAGGTCGAGGTCGACGTTGACCATGCTCTGCCCGTGTCCGAGGATCTCCGGCGGTTTGAGGGCTCTGAAGGGGTGCCGGAAGAGGCTGGTGCGCTGGGTGCTGTCGAAGTCGGAGGTGCGCATCCGCCAGGTGAGGTTGACGCGCAGGTTGCCGGTGGCCGCGTCCTGTTTGGTGAGGGACACCGTCTGGTGCCGCCGGTGCAGTTCGATCGCATTGCTGCCGGCGCTGCCCGAGTCGAACTCGGCGCGCCCGCCGCGCAGCCCGTCGAAGAATCCCATTCCCGCCCCCAGAAGTTCCCGTCAGCACACCGTCGGGGCGGCCGACCACGTCGGCCGCCCCGAACAGAGCGTTCCTCGTCGCACGGGGCGTCACACCCCGGCACGTCCCTGATCTTGCCCGTAGGGGCAGACAGGGGCGTCAGACCCCGGTCAGCCCCGGTCAGCCCGAGTCAACCCGGGTCAGACCCCGGAGGACACCTCGGCCTTCTCGTCCGAGCCCGTCTCCCCCTCCGCTGCCGCCAGCGCGCGGTTGCGGCGGACGGAGGACCAGAACGACCAGGCGATCAGGACGACGCCGACGAGGCCGGTGATGACCTCGTTGATCTCGTGCTGGATGGTGACCATGAGGATCACGGCCAGGGCGCCGATCGCGTAGTGGGCGCCGTGCTCCAGGTAGACGTAGTCGTCGAGGGTGCCCTGGCGGACCAGGTAGACGGTCAGCGACCGGACGTACATGGCGCCGATGCCGAGGCCGAGCGCCATCAGGACGATGTCGTTGGTGATGGCGAACGCGCCGATCACACCGTCGAAGGAGAAGGACGCGTCCAGGACCTCGAGGTAGAGGAACATGAAGAACGCGGCCTGGCCGGCGAGGACGACGGCCGGCTTCTTCCTGCCGGTGCGGGCGGCCTCTTCCTCCTCCTCGTGCTCACGCTCCTCGTCCTGTTCGAGTTTGTCCTCGAAGAAGCCGGAGAGACCGCCGACGATCATGTACGTGATCAGGCCGGCGATTCCGGCGATCAGGACCGTCTGGGCCTTGTCGACGTGGGCGCCGCCGTGCTGGTGGGCGTGGGTGGCGAAGGTGAAGGAGGTGATGAGCAGGACGATCAGCGAGATGCAGACCGACAGCATGTCGACCTTGCCGAGCTTGGCCAGGGGCCGCTCGATCCAGCGCAGCCACTGGATGTCCCGGTCCTCGAAGATGAAGTCGAGGAAGATCATCAGCAGGAACATGCCGCCGAAGGCCGCGATCGCCGGGTGGGCGTCGGTGACCAGCTGCTGATAGCGGTCCTTGTTGTTGAGAGCGAGGTCGACGGCCTCGATCGGGCCCATCTTGGCGGTGACCGCGACGATGACGACGGGGAAGACCAGCCGCATGCCGAAGACCGCGATGAGCACGCCCACCGTGAGGAAGATCTTCTGCCAGAAGGCGTTCATCTTCTTCAGGATTCCGGCGTTGACCACCGCGTTGTCGAACGACAGCGAGATCTCGAGAATGGAAAGGATCGCCACGACGCCGAAGGCCTCCCACCCCCCGTAGAAGACCGCTGCGACCAGACCGACCGCGGTAATCGCGAACGACCAGCCGAAGGTTTTCAGAAGCACTGGCTACCCCATCGTGTGTTGGGGGTCCCACCCAGACGTAGTCTGGGGGAGGGTCTCCCCCGCGCCGTACTCGGCTTTGCTAAACGTTGACCACGAGTCTAGGCGGCACCGCACCGGCAGTGGTACCGAGGGCGACGTCACGACAAAGCCACAGCTCGCGGAGGAGTGCCGGATCCGGCGTCAGGAGACGTTGACACCGAAGTCGAGGGCGATGCCGCGCAGACCGGACGCGTATCCCTGGCCGACCGCGCGGAACTTCCACTCGCCCTGGTAGCGGTAGAGCTCGCCGAAGATCATGGCCGTCTCGGTGCTGGCGTCCTCGCTGAGGTCGTAGCGGGCGAGTTCCTGGCCGTCGGCCTGGTTGACGACGCGGATGAAGGCGTTGGAGACCTGTCCGAAGGTCTGGCCGCGCTCGTCGGCCATGTGGATCGAGACGGGGAAGACGATCTTCTCGCACTGGTCCGGCACCTTGGCGAGATCCACCAGGATCGACTCGTCGTCGCCCTCGCCCTCGCCGGTGAGGTTGTCACCGGTGTGCTCGACCGAGCCGTCGGGGCTCTTGAGCTGGTTGTAGAACACGAACCACTCGTCGCCCATGACCCGGTTCCCGGCGCCGCACAGCAGGGCGCTGGCGTCGAGGTCGAAGGGGGCGCCGGTGGTGGAGCGCGCGTCCCAGCCGAGCCCGATCAGGACGTTGGCGAGGTTCGGTGCGGCCTTGGAGAGGGAGACGTTGCCTCCCTTGGCGAGCGTGACGCCCATGATGCTGGTCCTCCCCTAGTGGTGCTTCCCTGGTTGTCCTGCGCGTCCGGCGCCGCCCGTAAACGGTGCGGCGCCGGATCTGCGGGCGTCGGAACCCCGCCGGGATCAGACGTTGACGCCGAAGTCCTGGGCGATGCCGCGCAGGCCCGAGGCGTAGCCCTGGCCGATGGCACGGAACTTCCACTCCGCGCCGTGCCGGTAGAGCTCGCCGAAGACCATGGCGGTCTCCGTGGACGCGTCCTCGCTGAGGTCGTAGCGGGCGATCTCCTGCCCGCCGGCCTGGTTGACGACGCGGATGAACGCGTTGCGGACCTGGCCGAAGGACTGCTGGCGGTTCTCGGCGTCGTAGATCGACACCGGGAAGACGATCTTCTCGACGTCGGCCGGGACGCCGGCCAGGTTCACCTTGATCTGTTCGTCGTCTCCCTCGCCCTCACCGGTGAGGTTGTCACCGGTGTGCTCGACCGAGCCGTCGGGGCTCTTGAGGTTGTTGAAGAAGACGAAGTGCTGGTCGCTCGCGACCTTGCCGGAGTTGTTCAGCAGCAGGGCACTGGCGTCGAGGTCGAAGTCGGTGCCGGTCGTGGTGCGCACGTCCCACCCCAGGCCGACGATGACGGCGGTCAGGCCCGGGGCCTCCTTCGTCAGCGATACGTTGCCGCCCTTGCTGAGGCTGACTCCCACGGGTCCTCCATGTGGTGTCCAGGGGCCGACAAGCCCCGTCGTGCTTCGGATATGGGATCAACGTGCCGATCCTAGTGACGGGTTCCCGCCCCCGCAGACCCTGAGCCCGAAGGCCCGGTGGTGTCGGGGGCGGACCGGCTCACAGGGTGTCGAGCGCCTTCACGTACTCGTTCAGGTCACGGGCGTCCGGCAGGCCGTTGACGACGGTCCACCGCACGACGCCCTCCTTGTCGATGACGAAGGTGCCCCGGACGGCACAGCCCTTGTCCTCGTCGAAGACGCCGTAGGCGCGCGAGACGTTGCCGTGCGGCCAGAAGTCGCTGAGCAGCGGGTACTCCAGGGCCTCCTGCTCGGCGAAGACGCGCAGGCTGTGGATGGAGTCGTTGGAGACGGCGAGCAGCTGGGTGTCGCGGTCGGAGAACTGCGGCAGGTTGTCACGCAGCTCGCACAGCTCACCCGTGCACACGCCGGTGAAGGCGAAGGGGTAGAAGAGCAGGACCACGTTCTTCTCGCCGCGGAAGTCGGAGAGCTTCACGCTGCGGCCGTGGTTGTCCTTGAGTTCGAAGTCGGGCGCCTTGTCGCCGACCTGGATCGCCATGGTCGTGCTTCCCTTCGGTGGGCTGTCGGGGTGAGAGCACAGCAAGCGCTCGGAACCACCCTACGCAGCGATCACCCGGGACCGTGCGGCAGCCGGGCTGGGCCGTGGGGCCCGGCCCGGCTGCGCAATGGCGTGACCGAAGGTCACTTCTTCGACTTGGCCGCCTTCGGCGTCGCCAGACGCGAGCCGCTCCAGTCCTTGCCGACGCTGACGCTCTTGGAGGCGGTCAGGCCGGCCGTCGTCGCGGCTTCCGAGATGTCGCTCGGCTCCACGTACCCCGAACGGCCGGTCTTCGGCGTCAGGAGCAGGATGGCACCGCCCTCTTCGATGTACGTGGTGGCATCCACCAGCGCATCCGTGAGGTCGCCGTCGTCATCACGGAACCACAGCACGACGGCGTCGGCCACGTCGTCGTAGTCCTCGTCCATGAGGTCGGCCTCGATGACTTCCTCAATGGCCTCGCGGAGCTCCTGATCGACGTCGTCGTCGTAGCCGATCTCCTGGACCACCTGCCCGGGCTGGAACCCCAGCCTGGCGGCAGGGTTCGTCCGCTCCTCCGCGTGGTCCGCGGTCGCGCTCACGGGTTGCCTCCTGATCATGTCTTGGATGGGGGTGCCCCCGAGCTCCTTAAGAGCTTGGGGGAGTCTCAGCCACGCGCGTGCGCGAAGCATTGGCCGTAGTCCACACGGGCGGGACGGATCGCGCAAGTACCCGGCCGTTGAGGCCGCCGAAACGGTGACGATCCCGGCCGTGTCGCCGCAACTCCTGGCACCGTATCCCGATTCCCGGGGAACCACATCACCCTGCTGTGCCCGACTTGCCCGGATTACCCGGTTCGGAATCATCCTTCGATACGCCCCTCGAACAACTTTGCCATGCCCGTCACACCCCGGGCGTATCGTTGCGTTTTGACCGGCGAAGTGTGCAGGTGGAGATGACGTACGCCGTCCCGAGGTACACGATGGGGAGCGGTGTAGGCACGAGCAGTAGGCACACGCAGTGGATACGAGCAGTGCGTACGAGCAGTGCGTACGAGCAGTGCGTACGAATAAAAAAGTGGCCCTTTGACAGGTAAGGAACAGCGTGGCTTCCGGATCCGATCGCACCCCGATCATCATTGGCGGCCTGCCGAGTCAGGTTCCTGACTTCGACCCCGAAGAGACCAAGGAGTGGCTCGACTCCCTCGACGCGGCGGTGGACGAGCGCGGCCGGGAGCGGGCCCGCTACCTCATGCTGCGCCTGATCGAGCGAGCCCGCGAGAAGCGCGTGGCCGTGCCCGAGATGCGCAGCACGGACTACGTCAACACGATCGCCACCAGGGACGAACCGTTCTTCCCGGGCAACGAGGAGATCGAGCGCAAGGTCCTCAACGCGACCCGCTGGAACGCGGCCGTGATGGTCTCGCGCGCACAGCGCCCCGGGATCGGCGTCGGCGGCCACATCGCCACGTTCGCCTCCTCCGCGTCCCTGTACGACGTGGGCTTCAACCACTTCTTCCGGGGCAAGGACGAGGGCGACGGCGGCGACCAGGTCTTCTTCCAGGGACACGCCTCCCCCGGCATCTACGCGCGCGCGTACCTGCTCGACCGCCTCACCGAGAATCAGCTCGACGGCTTCCGGCAGGAGAAGTCGAAGTACCCGGACGGCCTGTCCAGCTACCCGCACCCGCGCTCGATGCCGGACTTCTGGGAGTTCCCGACGGTCTCCATGGGTCTCGGCCCGCTCGGCGCGATCTACCAGGCGCGGATGAACCGCTACATGGAGGCGCGCGGCATCGCGGACACCTCCAAGTCGCACGTGTGGGCGTTCCTCGGCGACGGCGAGATGGACGAGCCCGAGTCGCTCGGCCAGCTGTCCATCGCCGCGCGCGAGGGCCTGGACAACCTCACCTTCGTGGTCAACTGCAACCTGCAGCGCCTGGACGGCCCGGTCCGCGGCAACGGCAAGATCATCCAGGAGCTGGAGTCGATCTTCCGGGGCGCCGGCTGGAACGTGATCAAGCTGGTCTGGGACCGCACCTGGGACCCGCTGCTCGCCCAGGACCGCGACGGCGTGCTGGTCAACCGGATGAACACCACGCCCGACGGCCAGTTCCAGACGTACGCCACCGAGTCCGGCGCGTACATCCGCGACCACTTCTTCGGCGACGACCAGCGGCTGCGCGCGATGGTCGAGAACATGACCGACGACCAGATCCTGCACCTGGGCCGCGGCGGTCACGACCACCGCAAGATCTACGCGGCGTTCAAGGCGGCCAAGGAGCACAGGGGCCAGCCGACGGTCATCCTCGCGAAGACGATCAAGGGCTGGACACTCGGCCCGAACTTCGAGGGCCGCAACGCCACGCACCAGATGAAGAAGCTGACGGTCGACGACCTCAAGGGCTTCCGGGACCGTCTGCACCTGCCGATCTCCGACAAGGAGCTGGAGTCCGGCCTGCCGCCGTACTACCACCCGGGCCGTAACTCGGAGGAGATCCAGTACATGCACGACCGGCGCAAGGGGCTCGGCGGGTACGTCCCGACGCGCGTCGTGCGCTCGGAGCCGCTCGTACTGCCGGACGACAAGACGTACGCGAGTGTGAAGAAGGGCTCGGGTCAGCAGTCCATCGCGACCACGATGGCCTTCGTCCGTCTCCTCAAGGACCTCATGCGGGACAAGGAGATCGGCAAGCGGTTCGTGCTGATCGCGCCGGACGAGTACCGCACGTTCGGCATGGACTCCTTCTTCCCGAGCGCGAAGATCTACAACCCGCTCGGCCAGCAGTACGAGTCGGTGGACCGGGACCTGCTCCTGGCCTACAAGGAGTCGCCGACCGGCCAGATGCTGCACGACGGCATCTCGGAGGCGGGCTGCACGTCCTCGCTGATCGCGGCCGGCTCCGCGTACGCCACGCACGGCGAGCCGCTGATCCCGGTGTACGTCTTCTACTCGATGTTCGGATTCCAGCGCACGGGTGACCAGTTCTGGCAGATGGCCGACCAGCTGGCGCGCGGCTTCGTCCTGGGCGCGACCGCCGGCCGGACGACCCTGACCGGTGAGGGCCTCCAGCACGCCGACGGCCACTCGCAGCTGCTCGCCTCGACGAACCCGGCGTGCGTGGCGTACGACCCGGCGTACTCCTACGAGATCGCGCACATCGTGCAGGACGGTCTGCGCCGCATGTACGGCGGCTCCGCCGAGAACCCCGGGCATCCGCACGGCGAGGACGTCTTCTACTACCTCACCGTCTACAACGAGCCCATCCAGCACCCGGCCGAGCCGGAGAACGTGGACGTCGAGGGCATCCTCAAGGGCGTCCACAAGCTGAGCGCGGGCACGGGCGGGGCGATCCCGGCGCAGATCATGGCGTCCGGTGTCGCGGTGCCGTGGGCGCTTCAGGCGCAGCGGATCCTCGCCGAGGAGTGGAACGTCAGGGCCGACGTGTGGTCCGCGACCTCCTGGAACGAGCTGCGCCGTGAGGCCGTGGCCTGTGAGGAGCACAACCTGCTGCACCCGGAGGAGGAGCAGCGGGTGCCGTACGTGACGCAGAAGCTGAGCGGGTCCGAGGGGCCGTTCGTGGCGGTGTCCGACTGGATGCGGTCGGTTCCGGACCAGATCGCCCGGTGGGTGCCGGGGGCGTACCAGTCGCTGGGCGCGGACGGGTTCGGCTTCGCGGACACCCGGGGCGCGGCGCGCCGGTTCTTCCACATCGACGCGCAGTCGATCGTGGTCGCGGTGCTGACCGAGCTGGCGAAGGAGGGCAAGGTCGACCGGTCCGCGCTGAAGCAGGCCATCGACCGGTACCAGCTGCTGGACGTCTCGGCGGCGCATCCGGGGGCCGCGGGCGGCGACGCGTAGCGCTCCCGCGCGCTCGGCTTCGGGCGGTGAGGGCGGTGGAGCCGAGCGCTCCACCGCCCTCACGCCATCCCGGTCCCGTCTGTCTTCTTCACCGTCTTCTTCACGGTCTTCTTTACGATGCGGGCATGACGGGCATGAATCGGCAGACGGCACTGGTCCGGTGGGAGCGGCACGCCCAATGGCCGCTGCTGGCGCTGGCGGTGGCCTTCGCCGTGGCGTACACCGTGCCGATCGTGGACAGTTCCACGGGCCCGTCGACGACGGCCGCGTGCACGGTCGTGGAGTGGGTGGTGTGGGGGGCGTTCGCGCTGGACTACCTGGTGCGCCTCGCGCTCGTGCCGCGGCGCCGGGAGTTCGTACGGACGCACTGGCTTGACCTGTGCGCGGTGGTGCTGCCGGTGCTGCAGCCGCTGCGGCTGCTGCGGCTCGTGTCGACGTTGCTGCTGGTGGGGCGGCGGGCGCGGATGGCTCCGCAGATCCGGCTGACCACGTATGTCGTGGGGTCGGTGATCGGGCTGCTGATGTTCGGTTCGCTGGCGGTGCTGTCGGTGGAGCGGGGTTCGCCGAACGGGAACATCCGGACGTTGGGTGATGCCGTGTGGTGGTCGTTCACGACGATGACGACCGTCGGGTACGGGGATCATGCGCCGACCACGGGGTGGGGGCGGGTGATCGCGGTCGGGCTGATGCTGTCCGGGATCGCGCTGATCGGTGTCGTCACGGCGAACATCGCCGCGTGGTTCATCTCGCGGTTCGAGAAGGAGGACGTGGAGGGGCGGCGGCAGACGGAGGCGATCACCTTGCTGACGGAGGAGGTCCGCCTGCTGCGGGCCGAGGTATCCCGGCTGGCCGCGGAACGCGAGGACCAACGAAACTGACGCCTCCGGCCGACCGAGGGCGGCTCACCGCCCGCCCCGCCGGGCGGGTGCCGCTGCGCCCACCCATGTGGGGGCTGTCTCATCGCTCGCCCCGCTGAATGGGTGCCGCCGCGCCCACCCGTGCGGGGGTGGCTCACCGCTCGCCCCGCTGGATAGGTGCCGCTGCGCCCACCCGTGCCGCCCCAGCGGCACGACTGCCCGCAGCTACGCGGCCAACGGCCGACCCCCATCGACACCGGTACGCACGACGGCCGACGGCAACGGCAACCCCCAAGGGGCGCGAGGAACTGCGCGAGCGACCCCCACCCAGCCGCAGCCACCCGACAACAAACACCGAACGGCACCTGTACGACCGACGGCAACGGCGGCTCCCAAGGGGCGCGAGGAACTGCGCGAACAGCCCCCACCCAGCCGCAGCCGCATCCGCAGTCGCCCGGCGACAAACCAGGGACGGCGCTTGAGCGGGAGCGCTCAAGCGCCGTGGGTGGGTTCAGATGTGGCCCACTCCGGTGCCCGCCTCCGCGTTCGCGCCCCGCTTGGTGAGCAGCGCGACGAAGACGGCGACCGCGGCGACGACTGCCGCGACCAGGCAGGCGAGGCTCATGCCGGAGATGAACGTGTCGTGCGCGACCGAGGTGATCTTGGCGACGAGCGCCGCCGGCATGTCCTTCGTCACCGGCGCCACGCCGACCTGGACGGCCTCGGAGGCCTGGTCCAGCTGGGACGGCGTCAGCTTGGGCAGCCCCGCGGCGGCCCAGTTGCCCGGCAGGTCGCTGTCGACCTTGGACGCCATCACCGCACCGAGCACCGCCGTACCGAGGCTGCCGCCGATCTGCATGGCCGCCTGCTGAAGACCGCCGGCGACACCGGACAACTCCATGGGGGCGTTGCCGACGATGACCTCGGTCGCGCCCACCATGACCGGCGCGAGACCGAGACCGAGCAGGGCGAACCAGATGGACATGACACCGCTGCCGGTGTCGGCCTTGAGCGTCGACATGCCGTACATGGCGACCGCGGTGACCGCCATGCCCGCGGCGAGCGGGACGCGCGGGCCCAGCTTGGTGATCAGCACGCCGGCCAGCGGGGAGCCGACGATCATCATGCCGGTGAGCGGGAGCAGGTGCAGACCGGCGTCGACCGGGCTGAGCCCGTGCACCTTCTGGAGGTAGAAGGTCACGAAGAACAGGCCGCCCATGAAGGCGATGGCCATGAGGACCATCAGGACGACACCCGCGGACAGCGGGACCGAGCGGAACAGCCCCAGCGGGATCAGCGGCTCGCGGACCTTCGTCTCCCAGAAGGAGAAGAAGGCGAACAGCAGCACCGAGCCGATGATGAACAGCCACGTACGGCCGCTGCCCCAGCCCCAGGCCGGCGCCTTGATGAGCGCCCAGACCAGACAGAACATCGCGCCGGAGAGCAGTGCGATGCCAAGGACGTCGAAGGAGCGCGGAGCGTTCTGCGCGCGGTGGTCGCGCAGGATCAGCAGGCCGAGCACGAGGGCGAGCAGGCCGACCGGCACGTTGATGAAGAACACCGACTGCCAGTTGACGTGCTGGACCAGGACACCGCCGAGGATCGGGCCGCCCGCGGTGGAGGCGCCGATGACCATGCCCCAGATGCCGATCGCCATGTTGAGCTTCTCGGCCGGGAAGGTGGCCCGCAGCAGGCCGAGCGCGGCCGGCATCAGCAGGGCGCCGAACAGTCCCTGGAACACGCGGAAGGTGACGACGGAGGGGATGCTGTCGGACAGCCCGATGGCGCCGGAGGCGAGGGCGAAGCCGGTCACGCCGACGAGGAAGGTCTGCCGGTGGCCGAAGCGGTCGCCGAGCTTGCCCGCGGTGATCAGGGAGACCGCGAGGGCGAGGAAGTAGGCGTTGGTGATCCACTGCACGTCGGAGAAGCTCGCGTGCAGGTCGTCCGCGATGGCCGGGTTGGCGATCGCCACGATGGTGCCGTCGAGGGCCACCATCATGACGCCCACGGCCACGGTGATGAGGGTGAACCAGGGATGGCCGCGCAGTCCGGCGGCCGGGGCCGGGGTCCCCTTGGAGAGGTCCGCCGGTGCCCCGTCCCCCGGCCCGGTCGTCTCGATGGTGGTCTGACTAGTCATACCTTCGAGGCTAATGGCAGCCACTGACAATTGACGAACCAATTCACTCGGCGGTAACTGACATATCGCCGGGACATAGGCTGAGCCGGTCGGACGCACATGGTCCGACGTGCACCGAAGGAGAGGTCGACGGGGCCATGGAGACGCTGCGCGAGCGCAAGAAGCGGCACACGCGCGAGGCGCTGGTGCGGGCCGCCCTCGAACTGTTCACCACGCGGGGTTACGACCGTACGACCGTCGACGAGATCGCCGAGGCGGTCGACGTCTCGCAGCGCACCTTCTTCCGCTACTTCGCCGGCAAGGAGGAGGCCGCCTTCGCCGTCCAGGAGATGACCGAGGCGCACTTCGTGGCCGCCGTGCGGGCCCGCCCGCCGCACGAGGCGCCGATGGAGGCGCTGCGGCAGGCGGTCCTGGAGGGCTGGGTGGCGATCGCGGAGACGGTCGAGTCGGTCGTACCGGTCGAGCTGTACGTGCGCATGTACCGCACGATCGAGTCGACGCCCGCGCTGCTCGCCGCCCATCTGCGGCGCTCGGCGGCGACGGAGGAGACCATCGCCCGGGTGCTCGCCGACCGGGAGGGCGTGGACGTGGACACCGACCCCCGGCCGCGGCTCGCGGTGGCCGTCTTCGGCGGGGTGATAAGGGTCACCGAACGGCAGTGGAGCACGGGCGACGACTTCAGCCTCGACGCGATCCGGACGCTCACCGCGGCGTACCTCGATCAGGTGGGTCCGGCCCTCATAGGAAACTGGCGCGACGCCTGAACACACCACCCCGTCGGCCCCCGGCGCCTCGCCCGAAAGGGTCACGCACCGCCCGAGATCGTTCGCACAATGCCCCGAGATCGTTCGCATTCCGTTCGAGGAACGGCGAAACGTGATCCCCGCCACTCGGTTACCGCGCGACCCTCTCGTTCTCCTAGTGTGTCCTCCCAGTGACTTCCTTCGACACCTCTCCGCAACTCAACGTCGGGCGCGCGCTGCTGGCGCTGGCCGTCGTGTTCGTGATGCTCGCGACCACCGGCTGGACCGCCCTGCGTACGCACCGGGAGTCCACCGACCTGCAGGCCTCCCTGGACAAGTGGAGGCACGGCAGCGTGCACGGCCTCCACCTGCCGGACCCGCGGGAGGACCCGGCGAAGCTCACCCGGTTCTTCGCCTCGCTCACCCCGCGCGAGCGCGACCGTCTCGCCCACCGCTATCCGCTCGCGGTCGGCAACATGAACGGCGCGCCGGTCTCCCTGCGCTACCGCGCCAACCACATCGCGCTGGAGCGGGCCCGCAAGGTCGAGCGCGCACGCATGCACGACAGCCGGCTCTCCGCGGCCGGGCACCAGGACGCCGGCCGCCGGATGCACCGCTACGAGGCGCTGCTGGAGCCCGGCCGGCAGATCCTCGCCTTCGACCCCGCGGACTCGGGCCGGGTCGCCGAGGTCTTCGGGGACCTCACCCGGGCCGAGCGGATCTCCGTCGTCGTCCCCGGTGTCGACACCGACCTGCTCACCTTCCAGCGGACGAACCGCCCCTACAGCGCCCCGGTCGGCATGGCCAGGGCCCTGTACGCGGCCGAGCGGCAGGCGGGCCCCGACGTCCGTACGGCCGTGATCGCCTGGGCCGACTACACCGCCCCCGCCGGGCTCGGCGTGGACGCGGCGACGGCGATGCGCGCCGCCGAGGGCGCCGTACGACTGAACGCGCTGCTCCACGCCCTGCCCGGCCGGGCCCCCGTGGCGATGGTCTGCCACAGCTACGGCTCGGTGCTGTGCGGGGTCGCCGCCCACGACATGCCCCGGCGGGTGAGCGACATAGCGGTCGCCGCGAGCCCCGGGATGCGCGTCTCCAAGGCCTCGGGCCTGGGCACCCCGGCCCGGGTGTGGGCGATGCGGGACGCCACCGACTGGGTGCAGGACGTGCCGTACCTGGAGGTCGCCTGGCTCGGGCACGGGGCCGATCCGGTGTCCTCGGCGTTCGGTGCGCGGGTGCTGTCCGCGCACGACGCGCAGGGGCACAGCGGTTATTTCCAGCCGGGCACGGACAGCCTGCGCAACCTCGCCGCCGTCGGGGTGGGCGCCTACGACGAGGTGACCTGCGCCCGGGAGAACGACGTCTGCCTGGCCGGTATGCCGGGCACCACGACGGCCGGACGCGCGTAGAAACAGCGGGAAGTGCGGTCTGCGCGGGTGGCGACGGAGGGACACGTGCCGCATACGATGAGCCGCATGGGTGACGTACTGGCGGGTTTTCATGCCGTCTGGGAGTTCGAGTCCGACTCCGTGCTCATCCGCTACGAACGGGGGATTCGAACGCCGAAGCTGTTCCAGGCGCTGGGTGAGCGGCGGGTGCCGCTGTCCGCGCTGGAGGGTGTGACGCTGGCCCCGGGCAGGCGCGGCACGGTCGTCATGCGGCTCGACGTGCGCGCGGGCGCCGATCCGCTGCTGGAGGCGGCGGCCGGGCAACTGCGCGAGGGCTGCGATCCGTACCGGCTGGTCCTGCCGGCCGAGCGGGAGACCCTCGCCGAGTACTACGCCGACGAGCTGAAGGGGCTGCTGGCCGAGTCCGGTCCCGTCGACCGGTTCCTGGTCGAGGCGCCCGGGGCTCCGCTGCACTTCAAGGCGTACGACGGGAAGGCGTCCTTCGACGGTACGCGCGTGCGGTTCCGCTGGTCGTGGACGGGCGCGTCCTCGGCGAAGTGGAAGGCCGGCGACCAGAGTTTCGCCGTCGCGGACCTCAGCGGGGTGGAGTGGCGCTCGCCGGAGGTGTTCGAGGGACATCTGCGCCTGCTGAGGCGTTCCACGGAGTCGGGCGGGTCATCCGCGCTGCAGACCGCGCAGCCCGTGCAGCCGGTGCAGCCCGTGCCGCCCGATCAGGATCCCGCGGCGGTCGTCTTCGGGCTGGGGTACGGGCCGGTGCACGAGTCGCTGCCGTTCGCCGCGGCCGTGCTGGCGGCCGTGCGCACGAGGGGGCCGGTGCCTGTGGCACCGGCCCCGGCGCGCAGGGACCCCGCGGACATCGCCGAACGGATCCGGCATCTCGGTGAGCTGCATCAGGCCGGGCTGGTCACCGACGAGGAGTTCTCGTCGAAGAAGGCCGAGCTGCTGGCCGAGCTGTAGTCGCCCGCCGGGACGTCACTCCCGGCCGGCGGACACTCCACTCCGGCCGGCGGACGCTTCACTCCCGGCCCGCGGACGCTTCACTCCCGGCCCGCGGACGTGAACGTCATGTCCGCGTAGCGGTCGCCGGCGACCTTCGCCGCGATCGGTTCGAGGAGGGACAGTTCCTCGTCGGTGAGGGTGAGGGCGGTGGCGCCGACGTTCTCCTCCACGCGGGTTGCCTTGCGGGTGCCCGGGATCGGGACGACGGGGAGGTGGTGGACCGCGGACCGCTGCTGGACCCAGGCCAGGGCGATCTGGCCGAGGGAGGCGCCGTGGGCCTCGGCGACGGTGCGGACCGGGTCGAGGAGAGCCGCGTTGGCGCCGGCGTTGGAACCGGTGAAGCGGGGCTGCTGCCTGCGGAAGTCGTCCGCCGTGAGGTCCTTGCCCGCGTCGGTGAAGGCGCCCGTGAGGAAGCCGCGGCCCAGCGGGGAGTACGCCACCAGGGCGACGCCCAGCTCACGGACGGCCGGCACCACATGCGCCTCGATGTCCCGGCTGAACAGGGACCACTCCGACTGCACGGCCGCGATGGGGTGCACGGCGTGGGCGGCGCGCAGTTCGCCGGCGGTGACCTCGCTGAGGCCGAGGTGCTTGACCTTGCCCTCGCGGACCAGGTCCGCCATGACGCCGACGGTGTCCTCGATGGGGATGTTCACGTCGCGGCGGTGCATGTAGTAGAGGTCGATCACGTCGACGCCGAGCCGCCGCAGGCTGGCCTCGACGGCCTGGCGGATGTACGGCTCGTCGTTGCGGATGATCCGCCTGGTCGGGTCGTCCGGCGGGATCGCGAGGGCGAACTTGGTCGCGATGACCACCTCGTCCCGGTGCGCCGTGAAGAACGGGGAGAGGAACTTCTCGTTCTCGCCGTTCCCGTACGCGTCCGCCGTGTCGTACAGGGTCACGCCCAGTTCGAGCGCCCGCTCCAGGGCGGCCCGTGAGGCGTCGGCGTCCGTCGGGCCGTACGCGAAGCTCATGCCCATGCAACCGAGCCCCTGGACGCCGACCTCCGGTCCGTCGTCGCCGAGCCGTACCGTCCCCGTCGTGGCGTCGGTCATCGGATGGTCCCCTCCGTCGCGTTCCCGTAGAAACTGATCTTGCGGTCGAGCACGGCGAGCGTGTCGTGCAGTTCGGCGATCCGGGCCAGCACGTCCCGGCGGGTCGCCTCCAGCAGGGCCTGGCGTTCCGCGTACGTGCTCTCCCCCTCCCGCACCAGCTCCGCGTAGCGGACCATGTCCGCGACCGGCATGCCGGTCAGGCGCAGCTTGGTCACCAGGTCCAGCCAGTCCAGGTCGCGGTTGGTGTAGCGACGCTGGCCGGTGTGCGAGCGGTCGACGTGGGGCATCAGGCCGATCCGCTCGTACCAGCGCAGGGTGTGCGCGGTCAGGCCGGTGAAGGCGACGACCTCACTGATCGTGTAGTGGTCCTGGCCCTCGGGCCGTGGGTGGCGCCGGGGCGGGGCTGAGCAGATGTCGGCGGGGGTGGCCCGGCCGGTGGCCGCTGGCGTGGACTGCATCACCGTCATGCCCACCACGCTATGGCCTTGGAGCGCACTCCAAGCAAGCGGAATCCGGGGGGAGGCGGGTAAGAAACGCACCCCGGACGCACTCTGGAAGCAACCCCGGACGCACCCTGAAAGCACCCCCGCCGCCCCCTGGCCGCCCCTCGGTGCGGTGCGGGCCGGGCGCCGCATAGGCTCGGGGCCATGTCGTTGCAGAGCTTGGCACTGATCGAGAACTGGCCGGTTTCCACCGCCGCCGCGGGCGTCGTACGAGCCGACGGTACGGTCCTGGGGACCCGCGGCCCCCTCGCGCACCGCTTCCCGCTGGCCTCCGTGACCAAGCCGCTGGCGGCGTACGCGGCGCTCGTCGCGTACGAGGAGGGTGCGATCGAGCTGGACGAGCCGGCCGGACCCCCCGGTTCCACGGTCCGCCATCTCCTCGCGCACACCTCGGGCCTGGCCTTCGACGAACACCGCGTGACGGCACCGCCCGGTGACCGGCGGCTGTACTCCAACGCCGGCTTCGAGGAGCTGGGGGACCACATCGCCAAGGCGACGGACATCCCGTTCGCCGAGTATCTGCGCCAGGCGGTGCTGGAGCCGCTCGGCATGACACGGACCTCGCTGGAGGGCTCCCCCGCCAAGGACGGCGTGTCCACCGTCGAGGACCTGCTGCGCTTCGCGGCGGAGGTGCAGGCACCGCAGCTGCTGGACCCGCGCACGGTCGCGGAGGCGATGACCGTCCAGTACCCCGGGACGAAGGGCGTCCTGCCGGGCTACGGCCACCAGAACCCCAACGACTGGGGCCTCGGCTTCGAGATCCGCGACTCCAAGTCCCCGCACTGGACGGGGAGTTCGTCCTCACCGCGTACCTTCGGCCACTTCGGTCAGTCGGGGACGTTCCTGTGGATCGACCCCGACGCGGGCGCGGCGGGAGTCGCCCTCACGGACAAGGCGTTCGGCCCCTGGGCGATCGAGGCGTGGCCGGTCCTCACGGACGCGGTGCTGGCGGAACTGCGAGGCTGAGGCCGACCGCGCCTACCCCGCCATCTCCCACAGCAGCAGTTCCGTCGCCGTCACCCCCACCGCCTCCAGGCCCTCCGCCCCCGTGATCCGGGCCGAGTCGCCAAAGGACAACGTTTCTCCGGCCAGGCGGACCTCGCCCCGCACCACGTGCAGATACACGTACGGCGCGTCCGGCACCGCCGTCCGCTCCCCCGCCCCCAGACGCCGTACATGCAGCATCGCGCCCGCGCCGGGCAGGGCGTACGGGGTGGCGTCGGCGATGCCGGGGACGATGTCGTAGGAGGGGGTGCCGCCGGGCACCAGAGGGGCCAGCCACATCTGGATGAAGGTGAGGGGGGCGGAGCCCTCGTTGCGTTCCACGTGGCGGACGCCGGCCGCGGCGCTCAGGTGCTGGACGTCGCCGGGGCGGACCGTCGTCCCGTGGCCGGTGGAGTCGCGGTGCGTGAGTTCGCCGTCGACGACCCACGTGACGATCTCGGTGTGGCTGTGCGGATGCTCGTCGAACCCGGCGCCCGGTGCGAGCCGCTCCTCGTTGCAGGCGATCACCGCGCCGAAGCGCAGGTTGCCGGGGTCGTAGTGCGGGCCGAAGGAGAAGGCGTGCCGGGTGTCGATGCCGGCCCCCGGCTCCCCTCCGCGATAGCGCTCGTCGGCGCGCCGTACGTCGATCACGGGCACCACGGTAGACCGCGCACGGGCACCCCCGCAGGCCGCGTCCGGTGGCCGAGCCGGACCCGGCGGCACACGCCCGCGTCCGGATAAGGCAGTCTTGTCCACGTGCCCGAACCCGAATCCCATCACCGCGAACTCGCAGCGTACGAGGCCCACCCGCACTCCGCGACCCTGAAACGGCTGGAGAAGTCCTCCGGAAGTCTCGCCGCGCAGGCCATCGCGCGCATGGACGAGACTCTGCCGTGGTACCGGGCCATGCCCCCGGAGAACCGTTCCTGGATCGGGCTCGTGGCCCAGGCGGGCATCGCCGCCTTCACCGAGTGGTTCCGGCACCCGGACGCGCCCCAGGCGATCTCGACCGACGTGTTCGGGACGGCGCCGCGCGAGCTGACCCGGGCCATCACGCTGCGGCAGACCGTGGAGATGGTGCGCACCACCATCGAGGTCATGGAGTCCGCCATCGACGAGGTGGCGGCGCCCGGTGACGAGAGCGTGCTGCGCGAGGCGCTCCTCGTGTACGCCCGCGAGATCGCCTTCGCGACCGCCCAGGTGTACGCGCAGGCCGCCGAGGCACGCGGTGCCTGGGACGCGCGGCTGGAGTCGCTCGTCGTGAACGCCGTGCTCAGCGGGGAGGCCGACGAGGGGGCGGTGAGCCGGGCCGCCGCGCTGGGCTGGAACTCCCCGGAGCATGTCTGTGTCGTGCTCGGCACCGCGCCCGAGGGCGACAGCGAGCTGACCGTCGAGGCCATCCGGCGGGCCGCCCGGCACGCCAAGCTGCAGGTGCTCACGGGGGTGCTCGGGGACCGGCTCGTCGTCATCGCCGGCGGGAGCAGCAATCCGCTCGCCGTCGCCAAGTCGCTGATCGGGCCGTACGCCGCCGGGCCGGTGGTCGCCGGGCCCGTCGTCCCCGACCTGCTGGCCGCCACCCGGTCCGCTCAGGCCGCCGCGGCGGGGCTGAAGGCGTGTTCCGCCTGGCAGGACGCGCCGCGGCCGGTGCTCGCGGACGATCTGCTGCCGGAGCGGGCCATCGCGGGCGATCCCGGGGCACGTGAGCAGCTGGTGGAGGAGATCTACAGACCGCTGGAGGAGGCCGGGTCGGCGCTCCTGGAGACCTTGAGCGTCTATCTGGAGCAGGCGAGCAGTCTGGAAGGCGCGGCCCGGATGCTCTTCGTTCACCCGAACACCGTGCGCTACCGGCTCCGACGTGTGACTGACGTCACCGGCTGGTCGCCATCCGATGTACGATCCGCGTTCACACTGCGGATCGCCCTGATCCTGGGGCGTCTGGCCGATGGAGACGCTCAGCCCTAACTTTTTGTCGGGGGGCCACAAAAGCCCTTCGTGTTCTTCGTCCCTGTCCTCACGGGCGGCCGTGGCCGTCCCCAAGAGAGAGTGTGAAGGTGCTCGTACTCGTCGCTCCCGGCCAGGGCGCCCAGACGCCCGGCTTCCTGACCCCCTGGCTCGAACTGCCCGGCGCCGCCGACCGCGTCGCCGCATGGTCGGACGCCATCGGACTCGACCTCGTCCACTACGGCACGCAGGCCGACGCGGACGCGATCCGCGACACCGCCGTCGCCCAGCCGCTGCTGGTCGCCGCCGGCATCTTGTCGGCCGCGGCACTCGGTGACATCTCGCCGGGCGCCGTCGCCGGCCACAGTGTGGGTGAGTTCACCGCCGCCGCCTTCGCGGGCGTGCTGGACGACACTTCCGCGCTGCGTCTGGTGCGCAAGCGGGGTCTGGCCATGGCCGACGCCGCCGCGATCACCGAGACCGGCATGTCGGCGCTGCTCGGCGGCGACCCGGAGGTCTCCGTCGCGCACCTGGAGAAGCTGGGCCTGACCCCGGCGAACATCAACGGCGCCGGCCAGATCGTCGCCGCGGGCACGCTGGAGCAGCTCGCCGCGCTGAACGAGGACAAGCCCGAGGGCGTCCGCAAGGTCGTCCAGCTGAAGGTCGCCGGCGCCTTCCACACCCACCACATGGCCCCCGCGGTCGAGACGCTGGCCGAGGCCGCCGCGGAGCTGACCCCCGCCGTCCCGAAGGTCACCTACGTCTCCAACAAGGACGGCCGGACCGTCGCCACCGGCACCGAGGTGCTGGAGCGGCTGGTCGGACAGGTCGCCAACCCGGTCCGCTGGGACCTGTGCATGGAGACGTTCAAGGAGCTGGGCGTCACCGGGCTCATCGAGGTGTGCCCCGGCGGCACGCTGACCGGCCTGGCCAAGCGCGCCCTGCCGGGCGTGCGGACGCTGGCCCTGAAGACCCCCGACGACCTCGACGCGGCACGCGCGCTCGTCACAGAGCTCGCCGACGCCTAAGGAGCCCTACCGAACATGGCGAAGATCAAGGCCAGCAAGGGCGCCCCGTACGCGCGCATTCTCGGCGTCGGCGGCTACCGTCCGGTGCGGATCGTGCCCAACGAGGTGATCCTCGAGAAGATCGACTCGTCGGACGAGTGGATCCGGTCGCGGTCGGGCATCGAGACCCGCCACTGGGCGAGCCCCGACGAGACCGTCGCGGCGATGTCGGTCGAGGCCGGCGGCAAGGCGATCGCGGACGCGGGCATCTCCGCCGAGCAGATCGGCGCCGTGGTCGTCTCCACCGTCTCGCACTTCGCGCAGACCCCGGCCATCGCCACCGCGATCGCCGACCAGCTGGGCACCGCCAAGGCCGCCGCCTTCGACATCTCGGCCGGCTGCGCGGGCTTCGGCTACGGGCTGACCCTCGCCAAGGGCATGGTGACGGAGGGGTCCGCCGAGTACGTGCTCGTCATCGGCGTGGAGCGGCTGAGCGACCTGACCGACCTGGAGGACCGGGCGACGGCCTTCCTGTTCGGTGACGGCGCCGGCGCGGTCGTGGTCGGCCCCTCCAAGGAGCCGGCGATCGGCCCGACCGTGTGGGGCTCCGAGGGCGACAAGTCCGAGACCATCAAGCAGACCGTCCCGTGGGACCGCTTCAGGATCGGCGACGTCGCCGAGCTGCCGCTGGACTCCGAGGGCAACATCAAGTTCCCTGCGATCACGCAGGAGGGCCAGGCGGTGTTCCGCTGGGCCGTGTTCGAGATGGCGAAGGTCGCCCAGCAGGCGCTGGACGCGGCCGGAATCACCGCGGACGACCTGGACGTCTTCATCCCGCACCAGGCCAACATGCGGATCATCGACTCGATGGTGAAGACGCTGAAACTGCCGGAGCACGTCACGGTCGCACGTGACGTGCGCACCACCGGCAACACCTCGGCCGCCTCGATCCCGCTCGCGATGGAGCGGCTTCTGGCGACCGGGGAGGCGAAGAGTGGCGACACCGCGCTCGTCATCGGATTCGGGGCGGGTCTCGTCTACGCCGCCACGGTCGTTACCCTCCCCTAGGCACTGCGTGCCGGATCATGCGATCCGGTGCTCGTGCCGCACCGCCTGCCGCTGCCGCGGCGGGTGCCGTAAACCGTCTGGAATATCGAAGAAGGAGCGCCTGACATGGCCGCCACTCAGGAAGAGATCGTCGCCGGTCTCGCCGAGATCGTGAACGAGATCGCCGGGATCCCCGTTGAGGACGTCCAGCTGGACAAGTCCTTCACCGACGACCTGGACGTCGACTCGCTGTCCATGGTCGAGGTCGTCGTCGCAGCAGAGGAGCGCTTCGACGTGAAGATCCCGGACGAGGACGTCAAGAACCTCAAGACCGTTGGTGACGCCACCAACTACATCCTCACGCACCAGGCCTGAGCCGTCTTTTAGGCAGTCAGGCTGCGAGGCCCCGCCACCCGGCGGTGGCGCCGTATGAATCCCTTATCCGTTGGAGAAAGAATTCCCGTGAGCCCGACCAATCGCACCGTGGTCGTCACCGGTATCGGCGCAACCACACCGCTGGGTGGCGACGCAGCTTCCACCTGGGAGGCGCTCGTCGCCGGCAAGTCCGGCGTCCGTGCGCTCGACCAGGAGTGGGCCGCCGACCAGGCGGTCCGTATCGCGGCGCAGATCGCCGTGGAGCCGGGCGAGGTCATTCCGCGCCCGCAGGCCCGCCGCCTGGACCGCTCGGCGCAGTTCGCGCTGATCGCGGCCAAGGAGGCCTGGGCCGACGCCGGTTTCACCGACAAGGCCGGCGAGGACAGCAGCGTCGACCCCGACCGCCTGGGGACGGTGATCGCCTCCGGCATCGGCGGTGTGACGACCCTGCTCGACCAGTACGACGTGCTGAAGGAGAAGGGCGTACGCCGCGTCTCCCCGCACACCGTGCCGATGCTGATGCCGAACGGCCCGGCCGCCAACGTGAGCCTGGCCGTGGGCGCCCGCGCCGGTGTGCACACCCCGGTGTCCGCCTGCGCCTCCGGCGCCGAGGCCATCGGCTACGCCGCCGAGATGATCCGCACCGGCCGTGCCGACGTCGTCGTCGCCGGCGGCACCGAGGCGGCCATCCACCCGCTGCCCATCGCCGCGTTCGGCAACATGATGGCGATGTCCAAGAAGAACGACGACCCGCAGGGTGCCTCGCGCCCCTACGACCTCGCGCGTGACGGCTTCGTCCTCGGCGAGGGTGCCGGTGTCGTGGTCCTGGAGTCCGCCGAGCACGCCGCCGCGCGCGGCGCCCGCGTCTACGCGGAGGCCGTCGGCCAGGGCATCTCGGCCGACAGCCACGACATCGTGCAGCCGGAGCCGGAGGGCCGCGGCATCGCGCACGCCCTGCAGAACCTGATGGACAGCACCGACCTGAACCCGGCCGAGATCGTGCACGTCAACGCGCACGCCACCTCGACGCCCGCCGGTGACGTGGCCGAACTGAAGGCGCTGCGCAAGGTGTTCGGCGACGACGCCGACCACTTCGCGGTCTCCGCCACCAAGTCGATGACCGGTCACCTGCTCGGTGGCGCGGGCGGTATCGAAACGGTCGCGACCGTGCTCGCCCTGTACAACCGGATCGCCCCGCCGACCATCAACGTCGACAACCTCGACCCGGAGGCGGAGGCCGCGGCCGACGTCGTCATCGGCGAGGCGCGCAAGCTGCCCGCCGAGGGCCGTATCGCCGCGCTGAACAACTCGTTCGGATTCGGCGGCCACAACGTGATCCTGGCGTTCCGTACGATCTGACAGCGAGAGGAAGGGCCCCCACCGGACGCGGACGCTGTTGGTAAATTCCGTTACCAACAGCGTCCGGACGGTGGGGGCCCTTCCTCATGTCCGTACGACGGTCGTCCGTACGACGGTCGTCCGTACGACGGTCCGCACGGCGAGTCCGTACGGCGTCCTGCCGTTCACACCACCTGGTGCAGCCAGCGCACCGGGGCGCCCTCGCCCGCGTAGCGGAAGGGCTCCAGTTCGTCGTCCCAGGGCTTGCCCAGGAGCTTGGCGAGTTCGGCCTCCAGGTCCGTCTCACCGCGCCGGCTGCGCAGCAGGGCCGCGCGCAGCCGGTCCTCGGGGATGAGGATGTCGCCGTGGATGCCGGTGACGGCGTGGAAGATGCCGAGGTCGGGGGTGCAGCTGTAGCGCTCGCCCTCGGCGGTGGGGCAGGGCTCGGCGGTGACCTCGAAGCGCAGCAGGTGCCAGCCGCGCAGGGCGGAGGCGAGCTTGGACGCGGTGCCGGCCTCGCCCTGCCAGGAGAACTCGGAGCGCCAGGTGCCGGGGGCCGCGGGCTGCCGGATCCAGTCGAGGTTGACGCGCGTGCCGAGCACCCCGGCGATGGCCCACTCGACGTGCGGGCACAGCGCGCGCGGAGCGGAGTGCACGTACAGAACTCCACGTGTCGTCACCGGAACCTCCGGGCAGAGCGGGACATCCTTCGGACTGGCCGGCGGCAGTGGCGCGACGGCCGCGTTCATGGCGAGGCTACCCTGCGGCGGTGCAAGGAGTGTGACGTACCGTCGGTCCCGCTGCCAGGAATCCACTGCCATTCACCCAGGGGGACGCTTGTACGGGGGTGTGCCGTTCCAAGGGGCCCGGCCGGGAACCCTCGCGCGTTGTCATGGGAGGGAACACTGGAGCGACGAGCGAGGGGACCAGCAGGGATGCGGAAGCGAGGCCACCGGGTGCGGGCCGTCGTCGCGGGGATGACGGCGGTGGTGACGGCGGCGGTGCTGACCACGGGGTGCGACGTGTTCGGCGGAGGCGGCTCCTCCGGTACGAAGGACTCCCAGGGCGCGTCGCGCCGGCAGCCGAAGCCGGCCCCGGTGTGGGACCGCAGCCCCGACTCGATCGCCGCGGTCGGTGACTCCATCACGCGCGGTTTCGACGCGTGCACGGTGTTCTCGGACTGCCCGGAGGTGTCGTGGGCGACGGGCAGCGACGCGCGGGTGGACAGCCTGGCGGTGCGGCTGCTCGGGGTGACGGGGGCGGCGGAGCGCAGCTGGAACTACGCGGTGACCGGTGCCCGGATGGCCGACGTTCCCGACCAGATGGCCCAGGCGGTCACCCGGGGGCCCGAACTGGTGACCGTGATGGCGGGTGCCAATGACGCCTGCCGGGGCTCGGTGCGGGCGATGACGTCGGTGGCCGGTTTCCGCGAGGACTTCGAGAAGGCGCTGGGCACGGTGCGCACGGCGCTGCCGAAGACGCAGGTGTACGTGGCGAGCGTGCCGAACCTGAAGCGGCTGTGGGCCGAGGGCCGTACGGATCCGCTGGGCCGGCAGGTGTGGAAGCTGGGCATCTGCCCGTCGATGCTGGGCGCCTCGGACGACCTGTCGGAGGCGGCCGAGCGGCGGCGGGAGAAGGTGCAGCGGCGCGTGGAGGCGTACAACGCGGTGCTGAAGGAGGTCTGCGCCAAGGACCGCCGCTGCCGCTTCGACGGCAACGCGGTCTTCGACTTCCGCTTCGGCACCGAGCAGCTCAGCCACTGGGACTGGTTCCACCCGAGCCGCAACGGCCAGGCGCGGCTGGCCGAGATCGCCTATCGCACGGTCACGGCGGTACGTCCGTGACCTGGGCCCGGGAGGGGCGTGGTGAGCCCCGGTCCGGATGTCAGGAGTCCGGGCCGGGGCTGCGCGTGGGGGACTTGTCCCGGATCAGAACCTCATGGGCGCGGTGGGCCCGCGGCCCGTGATCGAACCGCTGAGGGAGATCTCGTACGAACCCTTCACAACTGGCAGACGTGTCAGCGGTTCCGCGCTCCGTCCGCCTGCCGGTACGGCTGTCTACCCGCCCGCCGGTACGGCTGCCTGCCCGCCCGCCGGTACGGCCGCGACGATCTCGATCTCCACCTGGGCCTCCGGCCGGAACAGGCGCGGCACTTCGAAGGTCGTGCTGGTCGGCGGGGTGCCGGTGAGGAACGCGCGGCGGACCGCGCCGTACTCGTCGAGCCGGGTGATGTCGGTGAGGCAGGTGCGGATGTTGATCACGTCCGCGAGGGTCGCGCCGTGGGCCTCCAGGAGGGCGCCGATGGTCTCGAAGACGCCCTTGGTCTGCTCGGCGAGGGTGGCTCCCTCGGCGACCTGCCCGGAGAGGAACAACAGCGCGCTGCCGTCGGCCTGTTCGACACGGGCGACCTGGGAGCGACAGGGGCTCAGCGGCTGAGGCGCGCGGGCGGGATCGCCGAGGGTGATCTGCATGGGGTCGACGCTAGGTCGGGGCGGCCGATGCCACAAGCGCATGCCTGGCATGGCCGCCATGCGTGTTCCGCGTCAGAAGGTGACCTGTTCGCTGTCCGGAGACTCGTCCGGGGACTCCTCTGTGTTCTCGTCGTTCTCGTCGTTGCCCTCGCCCAGCAGGTCGCGGGCGAGGAGGGTGGCGCCGGCGACGGCGCCCGGCATGAGGAACACGGCGACGAACGGGACCAGGAAGGCGAGGCCGAGGGGGGTGCCGAAGCCCCAGACCAGGGTCTTGCGGGAGCGGAGCAGCGCGAGGCGGGCGCGGAGTTCGACGCCGCGGCGCTGCAGGGCGACGGAGGCGAGTTCCTCGGTGAGGAAGAAGCCGGTGACGAAGAAGCCGATGACCGGGACGGCCGTCTGGCCGACGACGGGCAGGAAGCCGAGGGCGAAGAGCATCACGCCCCACAGTCCGGCCCGCACCAGGATGCGCAGGCTGTCGCGGGCGGAGATCCACATCTCGCGCCAGAGCGGCAGCCCCGACCGCGGTGCCGTGCCGTCGGGTGAGACGTCCTCGTCGACCTTCTCGGAGAGGCTCTCGTAGAAGGGCTGGCCGATCAGCAGGGTGACGGCCGTGAAGGTGAGGACGGCCAGCAGCAGGCCGAGGGCGAACAGCACGACCGTGAGGAAGCCGCGGAACAGGCCCTGCCAGGGGCTCGACCAGTCGTCCGCGAACGGCGTCGCCCACGCGACCGCGTCCTGCCCCCACACCGCGAGCGCGACCAGCACCGCCACGTACAGGACCAGGGCGATCAGGCCGGGCAGCAGGCCGAGCCCGAACTGCCGCCCGTGCCGGCCCACCCAGCGCTGGCCCGCCAGCAGATAACCGAACCCCACCCCGAGATCACGCATGGGAGAACCCTATCGGGGGACCGTGATCGGCTGGTTCGCCACCTTGTCCCGTCCCCGGCCGCGGCCCTACGCTCTTGCCCCTTGTGTCTCGGAGTGCCAGCGGGGAGGCCACTTCCGTGAACGTCGTCACACTCCTGCCGTTCCTGGTGGTCGCCGGGATTCCGCTCGCCGCGTTGGTGATCGCCTCGGGCAGGCGGCGGACCGCGGAGGAACGGGACCGCAGGGAGCAGGGGTTCGTGGCCTCTCTGCCGCCGCGGTCGACACCGCAGGACCAGACGAACCGGCTCGCTCTCGAAGCGCTCGACCGCCTGTGCGGCCTGAGCGGAAGTGTGCCGTGGCAGTTCGTCGACATGACCGGCTACTTCCAGGAGCGGTCCTGGAACAGGGCGGACGTGTACGACGTCATGGGCCGGCTGGAAGCCCTGGGGTTCGCCCAGCAGGAGGTGACGGCCACCCACCCCATCAGCCCCTACCGTTACCGGGCCACCGACGCCGGTGTGAGGGAGAACATGGCCAACGCGGGACGCAGAGAGACCGGCCCCCAGGTCCACGTCGAGCAGACGAACCACGACGGGCACAACATCGCCAACGTCAACAGCCGGGCGTGGAACTCGGTCGAGCACAGACACACCCGGCGGGAGGAGGTCTCCGAGGAGGTCTCCCTGGAGCGGCTGGTGCGGCTCCTGCGCGAGGAGGCCGCTCGGGCACCCCAGGACGTGTCCGTCAACGCCCTGAGCCACGCCGACAACCTGGACACCGCGCTGGCCGGCGGCGGGCGGATCACGACCGACGAGGCCGTGGGGCGGATCCAGCAGTTCCTGCTGACGGCGGGGGCCGGGTTCGGGGCCACCCAGCAGCTGCTGCAACTGCTGGGGCGCTGAGCGGGCGTTACGCGTCCAGCATGCGGCGCAGCAGGTCGCGCAGGGAGCGGCGTTCCTCGTCGGAGAGGCCGGCCAGGGGGGCGCGGGCGAAGCGCAGGTCCTCGCGGAGTGCGCGGACCACGCGCAGGCCCGCTTCGGTGGCGACGGCCATCTTCACGCGGCGGTCGGCGGGGTCGGGGTGACGCTCGACCAGGCCGCGGGATTCGAGGCGGTCCACGATGCCGGTCACGTTGGACGGCTCGCACTTCAGCTTCTGGGCCAGCTTGCGCATGGGCAGCGGGTCGAGGGCGAGCAGGCTGAGCAGCTTGGCCTGGGCGCCGGTCAGCGTGTGTCCGGCGGCGGCCTCCTCGTAGTCCGCGTGGTAGCGGCCCACCACCTCGCCGATCAGCTCGACGACCTCCACGGTCAGTTCGTCCGGTCGGGTGCTCTGCGGTGTGGCCATGTCTTCAGAGTACCCCATTTACTTGACACCTGAAATATTCAGACGCACCATTCTTTCAGGTACTGAAGTAATTTGAAGGGGCACCAAGATGATCAACCGCGAGTGGCACCTGCTGAGCCGTCCGGTCGGCTGGCCGAAGCCCGAGGACTTCGCCCTGGTCGAGACCGAGGTCCCGGCCCCCGGCGAGGGCCAGATCCTGGTACGCAACGAGTACCTCTCCGTGGACCCGTACATGCGGGGCCGGATGAGTGCCGCGAAGTCGTACGCCGCTCCCTACGAGGTGGGCGAGGTCATGCAGGGCGGCGCGGTCGGCGAGGTCGTCGCCTCCGACGCCGAGGGCTTCGCGGTCGGCGACCACGTCCTGCACTTCTCCGGCTGGCGCGAGTACGCGGTCATCGACGCGCGGCAGGGCGTCAAGGTCGACCCCGAGGCCGCGCCCCTGTCGACGTACCTCGGCGTCCTCGGCATGACCGGTCTGACCGCCTACGCCGGCCTGCTGCGCACCGCCTCCTTCAAGGAGGGCGACGCCGTGTTCGTCTCCGGCGCCGCGGGCGCGGTGGGCAGCCAGGTCGGCCAGCTCGCCAAGCTGATGGGCGCCTCGCGGGTCGTCGGCTCGGCCGGGTCGGACGAGAAGGTGAAGCTGCTGCTGGACGAGTACGGCTTCGACGCGGCGTTCAACTACAAGGAGGGCCCGGTGAGCGAGCAGCTGCGCGTGGCCGCGCCCGACGGCATCGACGTGTACTTCGACAACGTCGGCGGGGACCACCTCCAGGCCGCCATCGGGGCGCTCAACCTGAACGGCCGGATCGCCATCTGCGGCATGATCTCCGTCTACAACGCCACCGAGCCCGCGCCCGGCCCGAACAACCTCGCCCGGCTGATCCAGACCCGCGGCCGCATGGAGGGCTTCCTGGTCAGCGACCACTTCGACCTGCAGCCCGAGTTCGTGGAGAAGGTCGGCCCGTGGGTGGCCTCGGGTGCGCTGAAGTACCGCGAGACGGTCGTGGAGGGCATCGAGAACAACCTTGAGGCGTTCCTCGGGGTGCTGCGCGGCGACAACGTCGGAAAGATGATCGTCAAGCTCTGACCGTCAGACTCTGATCGTCAAGCTCTGATCGTCAAGCTCTGACCGTCAGGCTCTGATCGCCAAGTTCTGATCGTCAAGCTCTGACCGTCAGGCTCTGATCGCCAAGTTCTGATCGTCAAGCCTTGATCTTCGCGCTCCGACCGGGCGGGGCTTCTGTTTGGATTCCGGCATGCGGTAGTTTCTTTCCGAAATCCGCCGTCGATCGCGGGCGCGAGTCGTGGCGGGCCGAGAAGGAAGGCACCGCATGCCCATCCAGCAGTCCGACGTCGTCTACACCGCCGTCGCCACCGCCGAGAACGGCCGCGACGGTCGTGTCGCCACCGACGACGGCAAGCTCGACGTCGTCGTGAACCCGCCCAAGGAGATGGGCGGCAGCGGCGCCGGTACGAACCCGGAGCAGCTGTTCGCCGCCGGGTACAGCGCCTGTTTCCAGGGCGCGCTCGGTGTCGTCGCCCGCCAGGAGGGCGCCGACATCTCCGGGTCGACCGTGACCGCGAAGGTCGGGATCGGCAAGAACGAGGACGGGTTCGGGATCATCGTCGAGATCTCGGCGAGCATTCCGAACGTCGAGGCCACCGCCGCGCGGGAGCTGCTCGAGAAGGCGCACCAGGTGTGCCCGTACTCGAAGGCGACACGGGGGAACATCACGGTGACGCTGCGCTGAGCTCGGGCGAGGCGTCGATCGGCAGCCGCATCCTTTTTTTGGGGGGGGTGCGGCTGTCGTGTTTCGGGCGCGGGTTCTCGTGGGTTTCTCGCGCAGTTCCCCGCGCCCCCAGGGGGTTTGCGCTGCCCGGTGCGGTGCCGCTAGGGCGTGATGGCCGCGCGGTGCACTGCTGAGGCCAGTCTGTTGTTTTCCGGTGCCGCTCCTCCCGGGAAGGTGAAGCGGCGGCGGGTGTAGGCGTAGGAGAGGCCGCTGCGGGGGTCGGCGAAGGCCTGGGAGCCGCAGGCGCCGCTGTGGCCGATGGTGCCGGCGCCGAGGAAGGGGTGCCAGGTGTCGGACGTGGCCTGGAAGCCGAGGCCGAAGGACTTGTGGGTGCGGGACACCAGGTCGTAGCCGACCGAGTGCGGCTGGCCGAACTCCGCGACCGTGTCCTCCTTCAGCAGCGGCGCCTTCTCGTCGACCTCGCTGATCATCGCCGCGTACATCCCGGCCAGGCCGCGCGCGGAGGCGATGCCGCCCACCGAGGCGGGGCCCTTGGCGCGGACGGTGCGCTCGTTCGGCAGGGACTGCAGGTCGGTCGGCTCGGGGGCGTGGCGGTTGTAGGCGATCGAGGTGAGCGTGTGCGGACCGGCCGGCTGCGCGTCCAGCAGCGCCTGCTGCTCGGGGGTCGGCAGCATCGGCAGGGTGGTGCGGAAGCGGGGCTCGCGGGAGGCGGGCAGGCCGAGGTGGAGGTCGAGGCCGTAGGGGGCGCGGACCCGCTCCTCGTACAGCTCCTGGATCGTACGGCCCGTCGCGCGCCGGACGATCTCGCCGGTCAGCGCGCCGATCACCAGGGCGTGGTACCCGAAGGCGGCGCCGGGCCGCCAGAACGGCCGCTGGTCGGCGAGGCGTTCGGCCAGTGCGCGGTCGTCGGCCAGTTCCGCCGCGCTGAACCCGGCGTCCGTGCCGACCAGGCCTGCCCGGTGGGCGAGCAGTTCGCGCAGTGTCAGCGCGGCCTTGCCCTCGACGCCGAACTCGGGCCAGTAGTAGGTGACTTTGCGGTCCAGTTCCAGCGTGCCGTCCTGCACCAGCAGGGCGGTGACGAGGTGGGCCGCGCCCTTGGTGGACGAGAACACGCCGTACAGGCTGTCGCCGTCGACGCCCTCGCCCGCCCACAGGTCCACGACGCGGCGGCCGTCGGCGTACGCGCACAACTGTCCCTCGTAGTCGTCGGGTTCCCCGGCGACGAACGCCGCGAACTCCTCGCGCACCGCCTCGAAGCCCTCGGCGACCGTGCCGTGCACGGTGATCTCCTGCGTCATCGCTCTCCTCAGCCTGAGCCGCTGCTCGCCACTCCCCCCTCGGCACCACGCCCACTCGGGTTTCGGGCGACCCCGAGGTCGAGTACGGCGAGAGGTACCTGTTCGACTCAACAGCCGTGAGGGCCCGTTGGTGTCACCGATACCCCGGATGGCCGATGACATGGGGGGATACGGGGAGAGGAGGTGAGGATCATGAGGAGGTTGCGCAGGTGCGGACGGCTGACTTCACCACTCGAAAGAGGGAACGCCTACGTGCACCACCACAGGAACCGGTTGCACGTCCTCGTCGGCGACGGCCGGGGCGTGGGCGCCGAGGTCGTGGGGGCGCCGGTCGGGGTGGCGCTCGGCTGCGCGGGCGGCGGGGCGGCCGTGGCCGACGACCGGGGGGCGGCCGTGGCCGATGGCGTCTCCTTGGCGCTCGGGGACGCGGAGGCCGTGTGCTTGGGGTCCTTGGACGCGGAGGCGGAGGCCGAGAGGTCCGCGGACGTGCCCGAGGCGTTCTGGCCGGTGGCGGCGCCCGCGGTGCCGCCCGGGGCGGCCGGGCTGCCGGGGGTGCCGGAGGCGTCGCCGCCGTCCGTGGACGCCTGGTCGGAGGCCGCGGGGCCGCCGGAGGAGAAGGGCGCGTCCGTGCCGATCTCGGCGAAGGTCAGACCGCCCGCCGCGAGGACCAGGCCCGCGGTGATCAGCACCGTGCGGCGCCGGCGGCGCCGGTGCGCGGCGGCCTTGCGGTCCCGGCGGCTGCCTTCGCCGCGGGCTGCCTGGCGCCGGCCGGAGGAACGGGACGCGCGGCGGGTCTCCGGGGTGTCGTCCTCCGCGTACGCGTCGTCGTACTCGTCGCCGTGCTCGTCGCCGTGCTCGTCGCCGTAACTGTCGCCGCGATCTTCGCCGTACTCGTCGCCGCGCTCGGCGCCGTGCCCGGCGCCGTGCTCTTCGCCGTACTCGTCCGCGGGGGCGTCGTACGCGTCGGCGCGGTCGTCGTATGCGTCGGCGCGGTCGTCGTATGCGCGGGGGGCCTGCCCGTAGCCGCCCGCCGATTCGTACGCCTCGGGGGCGCCGCCCTGGCGGGGGACGCGGGCGCCGGGCGGGGGCGTCGGCATGCCGCCGTGACCGCCGTGAGCCGCGGGAACACCGGGGTGCCCGGCGTGGCCGACCTGCCCCTGGCCGCTCTGCCCCACCTGCCCGGTCTGTGCGTAGGGGTCGGCCGTCCTGCCCGCGTAGCCGCGCACGAGAGGTGCTCGTACGGGCGCGGCGGGGGTCTGTGCCGACGCACCGCAGCCCGGGCAGGCCAGGGCGCCGTTGAGGTGCCGTTGGCACGTGTGGCAGTAGTCCATGACGCGGGAAGACTAGATTCCGCAACGGTCACCTTCCTAGCCAGGGCTGTGAAGGTTTCGTGGGAAACGGCAAATCTTCTCGAAACCCTTGCCGAAACCGTCACCTCTGCGCTCATCGGCACCCACATGTCCGGGGAGTTGAACACCGACTCCGTCACCCGCGTACTCATGGGCGGCCCGTGCTTCCCCCGCACGGGCCACCCTTCGACGGAGGTTCCCTTGCCTGACAACGTCACCTCGTTGTTCCGTGGCACCGCGGCGCACAGCCCTTCGATGGCGGCGCTGACGCGGGAGAGCGACGGGTCGGGGCCGGTGGACTTCTGCATCCCGTGCAACCCGTACTTCCCGACCCCGGCCATGTTCGAGAAGCTGGCGGTCCGGCTGCGCGAGATCCTCACGTACTACCCGAGCAGCGCCGACACCATCACGGCCGAGCTGGCCGGTCTGCTCCAACTGCCGCCGCAGTGCATGGCGATGGGCAACGGCTCCACGGAGCTGATCACCTGGATCGACCACCTCCTGGTCCGCGAGTCCCTGGCGGTCCCGGTCCCCACCTTCGGCCGCTGGACCGACCAGCCGATGGAGACGGGCAAGCGGGTCGACATGTTCCCGCTCCAGGAGGCGAACGGCTTCACGCTGGACCTGGCCCGGTACGAGGAGTTCATCCGCGCCCGCGGCAGCCGGGTGGCCGTCGTCTGCAACCCGAACAACCCCGACGGCGGCCATGTGGCCAAGCAGGCGGTGGTGCGGTTCATGGACGCGATGGCGGACCTGGACCTGGTGGTCGTGGACGAGTCGTTCCTCGAGTTCGCCGACGCGGAGGCCGACCCGAGCGTCGTACAGGAGGCGATGCTGCGCCCCAACGTGGTGGTGCTGCGCAGCCTCGGCAAGAACTTCGGCCTGCACGGCGTCCGCTTCGGCTACCTGGTGGCGAACCCGGCGATCGCGGGCCGGATCCGCTCGGCGCTTCCCAAGTGGAACCTCAACTCCTTTGCCGAACATGTGGTGTTCATGCTGCGCGAGCACGGTCCGGAGTACGCGCAGAGCCTGCTGCGGATACGGCGCGACCGCCTGGAGATGGCCGGCCACCTCTCCACCCTGCCCGGCCTCACGGTCTATCCCTCCCAGGGCAACTTCCTCTTCGTCCGCCTGCCCGTGGGCGCCGAAGGCACCGTGGTCCGCGACCGGCTGCTCACCGAGCACCGGATCCTGGTCCGCGAGTGCGGCAACAAGATCGGTTCGTCCAGCCGCTTCCTGAGACTCGTGGTGCGCCCCCAGGTCGACGTGCGTCGCCTGGTGTCCGGCCTGGAGCAGGTGCTCTACGGGACCAGGAGGGAAGCCGCCGTGCCCGAGCTGAACACCGGGACCGGCTACAGCTCGGGCACGGCGGCCGTGGACCGACTGGTGGGCGCGACCAACGGCGCGGGCGTACATGGCCTCGCCGCACAGGCCGCCGGCATACCGGGCCTCGCCGCACAGGCCGCCGGCATACCGGGCCTCGCCGCACAGGCCGCAGCGGCCGGCGTGGCTCCGGGCCCCGCCCCGGCCGCGGCCGCCTTCCCTGCCGCGGCCACCGGCATGCAGCAGCGTGCGGCGCTGCCGCTGGAGCAACCGATGGCGATCCCGGTCCAGCAGCCCCCGACCCCGGCACCGGTCCCGGCCCCCTTCCCCACACCCGCACCGGCTCCCGCGCCGTTCCCCACCCCCCCTGCCGCCCCACCGGCCCCTGCCCCCGCTCCGGCCCCCGCCCCCCTCGCGGTCGCCCCGACCCCGCCGGGCGTCCCGGCCCGCGGAGGCCTCACGGCCGCCCAGGTACGCGGCATGACAGCCCCGGGCACCCCGACCGCTCCCGCCCCCGGCACCTTCACCCCGGCCACCGGCCTGGCCCCGGCCCCTGCCACCGGCTGGCCCAACGCCCAGAGCTGGCCGGACGCGGCGGGAATGGGGCAGGCGGCGGGCTAGCGGGCACCCGGAACACCGGCCGGCCCGCGCTCCAGCCCGGCGGACTGAAGCCAGGCCCGGGTGTGCCGTTGGCGGTCGAACAGTGACGGCGGCACGTCGACCTCGGCCCGGACGGTCTTGCCGGGTGCGTCGCGGTCGAGTACCTCCCAGCGGGAGGCCAGGGCGTCGACCAGTACGAGCCCGCGTCCCGCGTCGGCGAGCGGCAGGGGCTCTCGTACGTCCCCGGGGGCGGGCGGTCGTCGTTCCGCGCGGGTGTCGGTCACCTCGATGCGCACGCTTCCCGCCAGCAGAGAAAGCCGTAACTCGAAGTCCCGGCCCGGTACGCGGCCGTGGGTCGCGGCGTTGGTGGCCAGCTCGGCGACGATCACCGCCACGGCGTCCGACGTGTCGGTGCCGTGCGGGATGCCCCAGGCGTCGAGCTGGGCGAGGGCCAGGTGCCTGGCCAGGCGGGCGCCACGGGGAGTCGCACTGAGGCGTTGGGTGAGCATGTGCCCAATGTGGGGGGCGTGAAGGGGGCTTCACCAGGTGCGCCGCGCGTACGGTGCGTCAGCGTACGCGGTGACGATCTGGACAGTACTCGTGACTGGCCGTGACCATGGTCGCGGGAGGTGACCACGATGGTCGACGGGCGGGTGGGCGAGCCGGAGTCCTCGGACAGCATGCGGACGTTCGGTGCGGTGGTGCAGGCGCTCCGCGAATATCACGGGTTGAGCAGGGAGGAGTTCGGCCGGCTCGTGGGCTACTCCAAACACACGGTGGCGTCCGTGGAGTTGGGGCGGCGGATGCCGGATGCGGATTTCGTGGAGGCCTCGGAGGCCGCCTTGGGGAACACCGGGGCGCTGAGGAGGGCGGCGGCCTGTCTGGTGCGGCAGCCGGGGTTGGCGTCCTGGTTCCGGCGCTGGGCCGAGTTGGAGAAGTCGGCGATCACCCTCTACACGTACGAGTGCCGGATGATTCCTGGGCTGTTGCAGACCGAGGCGTACGCACGGACACTGTTCGACCAGCAGCTTCCGCCGCTGGACGACGAGCAGATCGAGGCGCGGTGGGAAGCTCGCGCGGATCGCCAGCAGTTGCTGCGCAAGCGGGCGAACACGGCGTTCGGCTTCATCCTGGAGGAGCACCTGTTCCGGCGTCGGTCCGGTGGACGGGATGTCACGCGTGAACTCATCGATCACGTCCTGGAACTCGCAGAGTCGCGCAATGTGGAGGTCCAGGTCATGCCGACCGTGCAGGAGTCGCACGCGGGACTCGCAGGCCCGATCCAGTTGCTGGAGACGCCCGAGAACAAGTGGTTCGCCTACTGCGAAGGGCAGCGGGGCGGCCTGCTCGTTGCCGAGGCGAAAGAGGTCAGCATCCTCCAACGGCGATATGCCAGGATGAGTTCAGAGGCTCTCACTCTGGATGACTCCCGGAGCCTGCTGCAGCGGATGCGAGGGGACTTATGAGCACCACTGGACTGGCGTGGTTCAAGAGCAGCTACAGCAGCAGCGGCGACGGTGACTGCGTCGAAGTCGCCCACACCCCCGCCACCATCCACGTCCGCGACTCCAAGGACCGCCGGGGACCCGCCCTCGTCCTCTCCCCCGCCACCTGGACCGACTTCCTCGCCTACGCCTCCCGGCGCTGAGCGGAGCGCCCACGTGGCGTCCGTACCGGGGAATCCGTCCGTGGCGAGGGGCCCAGAGGGCTTCGTGGGGTGGGTGAGCGTGGAGAATGGCCGGACCGCGCCCCCGTAAGATCGCCGGGAGGATCCACCTTGGCGCTCAGCAGACGTACTTTCAGTGCCCTGGCCGGTTCGGCCGCGCTCGGGTTCGCCCTGGGTGGCAGTGGCGGGCCCGGGGCGCCCTCGGCGTACGCGGCGCGCAGTGTGCCGACCGGTCCCGCGCCCGCCGCGCCGCGCGCCGACGGGCAGCGGCACACCATCGGCTACGACTCGTACTCGCTGCTGGTCGACGGCCGGCGCCTGGTCGTGTGGTCCGGCGAGATGCATCCCTTCCGGCTGCCGAGCCCCTCCCTGTGGCGCGACGTGCTGCAGAAGATGCGGGCGCACGGGTACAACGCCGTGAGCATCTATGTGTCGTGGAACTATCATTCGCCCGCGCCGGGGCAGTACGACTTCTCCGGGGTGCGGGATCTCGACCTGTTCCTGCGCACGGCGACCGAGACCGGGCTGTACGTGATCCTGCGGCCGGGCCCGTACATCAACGCCGAGGTCGACGGCGGCGGCTTCCCGGGGTGGCTGACGGCGACGAAGGGGACGGCGCGCACCGCCGACCCGACGTATCTGTCGTACGTGGACGAGTGGCTCACCCAGGTGAACCGGATCGCCGGGCGGCATCTGTTCACGCGGGGCGAGGGCACCGTCCTGCTGTACCAGATCGAGAACGAGTACGACGCCCACGTGAAGGACGCGTCCGGGCGGGAGTACATGTCCCACCTGTACAAGAAGGTCAGGGAAGACGGGATCGACGTCCCTCTCTTCCACAACGACAAGGGCAGGAACGGGTACTGGGTGCCGGGGTCGTTCGACACCGGTGGCGAGAGCGGCGGCTGGCTGTACGGGTTCGACGGGTATCCGTCGCCGTCCCAGGCCCCGCCGGACTGGGGGCACTTCGGGCACGGTGGCGTGACGGGCGGGGCGACCGCGTCGCCGCGCACGCCCGGGTTCGTACCGGAGTTCGGGGGCGGCTGGTTCGATCCGTGGGGCGGGGCCTGGTTCGACGGCAAGGGGTACGCCGAGTCGCGGCGCACCCGGGACGCCGCCTACGAGCGCCGCTTCTACCTCACCAACCTCGCCAACGGCATCACCCTGCACAACGTGTACATGACCTTCGGCGGGACCTCGTGGGGCTGGCTGCCCGCGCCGGTCGTCTACACGTCGTACGACTACGGGGCCGCGATCGACGAGGGCCGGGGCGTCACCGAGAAGATCGCCCCGATGCACCAGCTCGGGCATCTGCTCCAGCGCGTGCCGGACTTCGCCCGCCTCGACCGGGCGGCGGAGGTGAAGGCGAAGGGCCTGAGGGTCTACCACCTCACCAACCCGGACACCGGCGCCCATGTGTACGTGGCCCGCAACGACGGCGCGGAGCCGGTCACCACCGGCCTGCCGACGGACGCCGGCCTGCTCCCGGTCACCGTGCCCGCGCACGACGCCCGCATGCTGACCACCGGCCTCTCGCTCGGCAAGCGGACGCTGAAGTACTCCACCGCGCAGCCCATGCTGTGCCTGAACACCGGGCGGCAGGACATCGCCGTGTTCACCGGACGGCGCGACGACATGGCGGACCTGGTCCTGAAGTGCCCCGTGGAGCCGGCCGTCCGGCGTCTCGACCCGGAGGCCGCCTGGGCGTACGCCGGCGACGAGCTGCACGTCAACGCGCCCCTCGGGCACGGCGGTCTGATCCGGCTGCTGGTCACGAAGGGCGAGAGCGACGTCCCGCTGCTGCTGCTCTTCGCGGACGACGCCACCTCGGTGCGGTTGTTCCCGTACGACACCCCGTCCGGGACCCTGCTGGTCCACGGCCCGCAACTGCTGCGCCACGCCGAGGTGCGCGGCTCGGAGGTGCACCTGAGCGGTGACATCACGGACGAGACCGCCATCGAGGTGTGGGGTCCGCGCGGGATCACGGGCCTGGTGTGGAACGGGCGGCGGCTGCCGACCCGGATCACCCTGTCCGGCAGCGTGATGACGACCGTGTCGCTGCCCTCGGTCCCGGAGGTGCTGCTGCCCCCGCTGGCCGGCTGGCGGATGCGTACGGAGAACCCGGAGGCGGGCCCGAACTTCGACGACCGGTCCTGGAAGGTCGCGGACAAGACGTCGTCGTACAGCGTCACCCGGGTCCCGGACGGGCAGCCGGTGCTGTTCGCCGACGACTACGGCTTCCACTACGGGGACGTCTGGTACCGGGGCACGTTCGGCGACTCGTCCGGCGTCGAGGAGGTCGCGCTCGCCTACAGCACCGGCACGCAGGGACTGCTGATGGCGTGGTTGGACGGGGAGCCGCTGGGCACCCACCGGATGCCCGTGCCGGACAAGGACACCACCATCCGCAAGGGCAGTTGGGACGCCACCGCCGTCTTCCCGGTGCGCGAGCGCCTGCGCGGGCCCGGCCGGCACGTGCTGTCCGTGCTCGTGCGGCGCATGCAGCACGACCAGGACGGCAAGGCGCAGGACACGCACAAGGTGGCGCGCGGCCTGACCTCCGCCGTCCTCAGGAAAGCCGCCGCCTTTGAGGGGGCCGCGCCGCGTGTGACCTGGCGGATCCAGGGCGAGGCCGCCCCGGACCCGGTGCGCGGGCCGCAGAACAACGGCGGCCTGTACGGCGAGCGGGAGGGCTGGCACCTGCCCGGCTTCGCCGACCGGCACTGGGAGACGGTGACCTTCCCGCGCGCCGAGCGGCGGCAGGGGGTGACCTGGTACCGGACGACGTTCCGGCTGTCCGTGCCGGGGGACGTCGACGCCTCGATCGGGCTGACCCTGGAGGACGACCGCTACCGGGCCTACCGGGCGCAGATCTTCCTCAACGGCTGGAACATGGGCCAGTACATCAACAACGTCGGCCCGCAGCACACGTTCGTCCTGCCGAACGGCATCCTGCGCACCCGGGGCACCAACACCCTCGCGCTGGCGGTCCTCTCGGAGTTCACCTCGCTGTCCGGGCCGGGGGCGGTGAGCCTGACCCTGCTGGGCCGGGCGACGGGAGGGGTACCGGTGACGCCGGTGGCCTCGCCCGGCCGCTGATCTCCGTCTCGTCCATGTCGTCCATGTCGTTCATCTCGTCCATGTCGTTCACTTCTGAACGACAGTCGTCCGATCGCATGACGTGGACACACCCCGCCGCGTACGCTCGGACGAGCGGTGCGGCGGCGGCGCGGAGGGGGAGCGATGGCATTCGCGGGCGGCGCGCGAGCGTGGGCGGCACGACTGGCCGCACGGCTGGGCCGCCCCCGTCCGGGCCCGGCGCGGCGCTCGCTGGCCGCCGGCCTCGCCTCCGCCGTCCGGGCCCGGCCGCAACCGCCGAACGGTGTACGGGAGTTGTGCCGGGCGCTGTGCGAGGAGATGAGCGCGCGGCGGGGCGGCCGGCCGGTGGAGCTGCGGTTCGAGCGGTTCCCGGACGAGATCGAGGTCACCGGGCTGTGGGTGGAGTTCCAGGACTTCGACCTGGTGATCGTGGAGGAACGTGCGGAGGCCGTGCAGCAACTGGTCATCCTGGGCCATGAGTTGTGGCATCTGCACGCCGGACACCGCCACCACGCGCCGGCCGGCGACGCGGCGGCGCGGGCCCTGGCCGACGAGCCCGGCTGGCGCGAGGGCGCCCTGACGGTCGCGGCCCGCAACGGCTCCCGGGCCGCCGACGAGGCCGAGGCGGACGACTTCGGCCACCGGCTCGCCACACTGCTCCGGCCGTACCTGAGCGAGCGGTACCTGAGCGAGCGGTACCTGAGCGAACGGCGCCCGACCGAGCCGTATCCGACTGATCCGTACCTGAGCGGGCGGGCTCCCGGCGCCGGGCCCGATCCCGTGCAGCGCTTCCTCGGCTACCGCGGACGGGGCGGGGCCGCCCGGTGACCGCGCTGGCGCTCACCCCCGCGCGCCTCCTCGGCCAGCTCTACATCTCCTTCTGGGTCCCGGTCGCGGCCCTCGCCCTCGCCCTTCTGATCAAACTGCCCACCATCGTCCGGCTGTGGCGTGACCCGCTGCTGCGCGCGGCCGGCGGCACGCTGCTGATCACCTGCGCGGTGTTCGTGTTCTGCGCGCCGTCCATGATCGTCCGGGTCAACCGGGTGACCGGGGTGCCCAACATCGCTGCGCCCTGGTGCTATTCGCTCATCACCGCGATGAGCGGCTCCTGCCTGCTGCTGATCATCACCTGGCGCAACGGCCCCTCCGGCCGTTCCCCGGTCACCCGCTGTGCGCTGCGCCGGGTGGTGTCGGTGTACGCCGGGGTGATCGTCGCGCTGTGGGTGCTGTTCGCCCTGGCCGACGTCCCGGTGCAGCGGGTGCACGACCTCGACACGTACTACGCCGGTACGCCGTTCATGCGCGAGGAGATCCTGCTGTACCTCCTCGCGCACGCGGTGGCCTGTGTCGTCGCGTCCGGGCTGATCCGGAACTGGGTGCGCACCGAGGGTCTGGACGGGTGGCTGCGGTGGGGGCTGCGGCTGCTCGGTGCCGGGTACGCGCTGAGCCTCGGCTTCATCGCGGCCAAGCTGGTCGCCGTCGCGGCACGCTGGTGCGGGGGCGACCTGGACTGGCTGAGCACGGACCTCGCCCCGCCGCTCTCCGCGACGGCCGCGCTCCTGGTCGCGGGCGGGTTCATCCTGCCCCACGCCGGCCAGTACCTCCACGAACGCTGGCACGTGCGGCGCACCTACCGCGAACTGCGGCCCCTGTACGACCTGCTGCGCACCGCGAGCGGCGAGGCGGCCCCGGTACCGCACGCGCCGCTCGCCGGCCCGGAACTGCGCCTCACCCGACGTGAGACCTTCATCCGGGACCTGCTGCTCCCGCTCACCCGCCACATCGACCCGGACCTGAACCGCCGCGCCCACGACGCCGCCCGCACCCTCGGCCACGGCCCCGAGCGGGCGCGGGCGCTGGCGGGAGCGGTGAGTGTCCTGGCGGCGATCGAGCGAAGGGGTGAACTTCCGGAGCCGACGAACCGGGTTGAGCGGGCGGACCGGACTGACTGGGCTGAGCGGACTGAGCGGGTTGAGCGGGTTGAGCGAGCCGGGCAGGCGCCCGCGGCGGACACCCACATGGACGCGGCAGACACGTACCTGGACGCGGCGCACATACACATGGACTCGGGCACGGGCACAGCTCCCGGGAACCCGCTCCGGGACATCGGCGCGATCTCCCGGGCGCTGCGCCGTCCCGCCGACATCGAGGCGGTACGGGCCCGCGCCACCGAGGGTGTCGCCGCGCGCGAGTGACGCACCATGGATGCCATGCGACTCGACTTCCAGCTGGTACTGCTGCGCCGTATGGCCGACCACAACCCGGACCTGGTCGAGGACGCCCGGCACCGGCTGGGCGCGTCGCTCGCGGACATGAGGGAGACGAACAAGCGCTGGCAGGCCATGGTCCGCTCGCCCAGGTCCCGGTCGGCCGCCGGCCGCTACCGCTCGGTCCTCGGCGCACCGCAGGCCGTCGTGCCGCGCCGCCTCGGCGACGTCGACTGCGAGTCCTGGCAGTGGGCGCTCCCGCTCTGGCCCGACCTGCGCTTCGAGGTGCTGGTCTCGCCCGACGGCGCGGTCTGGAACGAGTGGCTGGTACGGGCGCCGGGCGCCCCGGCCCCGGACCTGCGCACCCTGGACGACCTCGCCCCGTGGTCCTGCACGGTGGACGAGGCCGCCCGCGCCTTCGCCCCGGCCCGCCCGCTGGAGGGCACGGCGCCCACCCGGTGGGGGCTCGCCTTCACGGCCCCCGACGGGGACGGCGTACGCCATGAGGTCGTCGCCGAGTTCACGTGGGGGCTGCTCCAGCGGACGGCCGTACGCGGCCGGGCCGGGGGCTAGGGACTAACTGATCGTTTCAGAATGAGTTGCGCTGCGGGTCTTGTGCTCGACGATCTTGGTCGGCAGGGTGTCCGGAGTGCGTGCTGATCTTGTTCCTG
>NZ_JBICZA010000026.1:0-121887 GCF_043201585.1 Streptomyces sp. NPDC048297 | reverse complement strand
CCCCGCGGAGCGGGATATGCCCCGGCAAGCCGGGGCATAGAGCGCGAATTGCGCAAGCGCAATTCGAATTCCGGCGCAAGCGCCGGAATAGAATTCCGCAAGCGGAATTCAAAAGGCGAGACAATTCGCGCAAGCGCGAATTGGGGGCACCCGCGCAAGCGCGGTCGCCGGGGCTGGCGGCAGGGGGAGGTGCATCACGCTCGGGCCTGTGTAGCCCCTGGAGTTCCAGACCACCACTGCTGCAACGGATGTGACGGACCGTGGGCCCGACAGGTGCCGGCCCCACCGTCGTGACGGGCTCCGCTTACGCTCCACCCGACCCCCTCCCCTGCTCTCAACTGCCCGAACGGCAATCTGACGACACCCCGCCAGCATACACTCTGACCCGGCATCATGGGGCAGAGTCGGCCAAGTATCATCCGGGAGGGCGAACCTGTCGCAAGGGTGATGCATCACATGGGCTGGCTGTGTAGAGTCTGGGGACAGACACCAACATCACCCCGGACCATCACCGCTCCGGGATTCCCTTTCATGTTACGGGCCACATTCCGCGAAAAGGAGAACACCGGGAATGGCCGTGAAACTGCGTGAACACCAGATTGAGGCCGTTGCCGCCATCGTGCGCGGCCTCGACATCCCGCCGGGCGGAATCCCCGTCAATGGTCTGCGCGGGCAGGTGCACGCCGCGTGCGGGACGGGAAAGACCATCATCGCGGCGTCGGCGGCAAAGCGGCTCGCGCCCAAGGGACGCGTTCTCGTTCTGGTGCCGACGCTGGATTTGCTGAGTCAGACGGTTCAGGCGTGGAATGCAGCCGGGCACAAGGGGCCTGCGGTTGCAGTGTGCTCGCTCCAGGACGACCCGGAATTGTGGGCGCTGAAAGTCCGGTCCACCACCAACCCCGTGCAATTGGCGCTGTGGCACGGCACCGGGCAGGTCATCATCTTCGCCACGTACGCCAGCCTCGGTGTCCTGTCGGAGGCCTTCGAGGGCGTGTACGGGCAGCAGCTCGCTCCTATGGACCTGGTGTGTGTCGATGAGGCGCACCGGACCAGCGGTTCGATGGGTAAGGCGTGGGCTGCCGTGCACGACCAGGGCGTCATCCCGTCGGCGCGCCGGCTGTATCTGACGGCGACGCCGCGGATCTGGCAGGAGCGGCCCCCGAACTGGGAGGTTGCCGAGGGCGTGCGGGACGCGCTGCCGCAGGAGATGGCAGCCTCCATGGACGACGAGGACGTCTTCGGGCCCGTCCTGTACAAGCTGTCGCTGGCGTCGGCCGTGTCCAGGGGGCTGCTGGCGCGGTACCAGATCATCGTGCTGGAGCTCCAGGACCCGGTCGTCACGCCCGAGCGGCTGATGGGCGAGGACCGGCGCGGCGAAGAGGTGCGCGGGCAGCGTCTCGGGGCCTTGCAGGCCGCGCTCCTGCACGCCATGGCCAGGCACTCCCTGCAGACCTGCATCACCTTCCACCACCGGACCATAGAGGCACAGGCGTACGCGGAGGGGCTGGAGCGGGTCGCGACCCGGTTGCACGAGGATCGGCCGGACCGGTACCCGGCAGAGGTCTGGGCGGACTGGCTGTGCGGGGAGCACGTGCCCGAGCGCCGGCGGGGAGCGCTGGGAAAGTTCGGGTCCACCGCGCTGCGTGCGATTCTTTCGAATTGCCGCGTATTGGGTGAGGGCGTTGATATTCGCGCTGTGGATTCCGTGGCCCTTCTAGATCCCAAGGGGGCGCCGCACGATATCGTGCAGGCCATCGGGCGCGCTCTTCGGCAGAAGCCCGGAGAGGGAAAGTTGGCCTCTCTGATTGTGCCGATTTTCTTGCAGCCGGGGGAAGAGCCTGAGGACATGTTTACCTCCGGGTCTTACCGGCCTCTGGTGAAGGTTCTCGAAGGTCTTCGGGCTCACGATGAAGAGGCCGTGGAACTGCTGGCGATCCCCCAGGAGCCTCAGAAAGCCGATGTTCAGCCGTCGACGTACATCGGCACGGCGCCCGAGAAAGGCGAGGAAGAATCGCGTCTGCTGCTTCGTTTTGCGGCTCCGCGTGACCCGGTGATGGTCGCGGACTGGGTTTCCTTCAACGTCATCGACGTGGAGCGGCAGGACTGGGCGAGGGGCTGGGCGGCGCTGAAGAACTTCGCGGAGCGTGAGCTTCACGCCTGCGTCCCCTACGAACACCGGGAGCAAACGTTTCCGCTGGGCACATGGGTGTCAGAACAACGAAGGGCCTACGGGGCGGGGCGGATGACCGGCAAGCGCGCCGCGCGGCTGGAGAAGTTGGGCATGGTCTGGTCGGTCGCGGATGAGCGGTTCCAGGAGAACCTGGCGGCGGCCCGGGTGTACTTCGAGGAACACTGGACGCTTTGTGCGCCTCGGTCCGCATCGGCGCTGGACAAGCCGGTAGGGCAATGGCTCTCCAATTTGCGGCGGCCGGGTGCGCTCGCCGACAAGCCGGAGTGGGAGGCCGCGCTCCTGGCGGTCGATGAGGACTGGAACCCTGATTGGCCGGCGGAGTGGCAGCGGCACTTCGCCGCGCTGCGCGAGCTCATGCGTGACGAGGACGGCCCGGCGGGGGTCCTGCCGGGGTTCACGGTCCACGGGATGGACGTGGGCAAGTGGCTGGTCCGGCAGCGGAAACCCGAGGTCTGGGATGCCCTGGCCGATGGGCAGCGCGAGCGCCTGGAGGCCGTCGGTGTCACCCCGCTCCCCGCGGCTGCGGCCCCGGCGGAGACGGGCGTGCCCTCGGAGCCGTCCACGGCGCCCGTGAGCGCCTTCGAGAAGGGCGTTGCGGCCCTGGCGCAGTACAAGGCCCGCACGGGCTCTGTGGCGGTCCCCAGGGCCCACGTAGAGCAGTTGGAGGATGGAACTGAGGTCCGGCTTGGGGTGTTTCTCAGCAACAGCAAGAGCCGCCGGGCCAAGCTGACCGCCGACAAGCTGCGTGCGCTGGCCGGCCTCGGGCTGGAGTGGGCGGCCACGGAAGGAGCGGCGTGATGACCGCGCCCGACGAAGGGCGGCGCGTACAGGAAGCCGTGCGGCGGCACTTGAGTGCGATGCCGTGGGCTCTGAGCTGCGGCATCGCACTGGTGTGCGTGTAGACCCTGGGATCTTAGGCTGCTCCCCCTCCGCGAACTACGTGGCGGCCGGGGCAGGTTCGGTGAGGCGGTCCAGCCGCGTGTAGAGGGCCCGTCCGCTGGCCGGTCTCGGGCTGGAGTGGACGGCGGCAGTGTGACGAAACGCGGCGGGCCCCGGAAGAGTTGCTGGGGCCCGCCGCGTGCTTCGTGGAATTGCGATTCAGGCGGGAGGCAGGCCCGGTAGAACGGTCCCCGTGTACGCGGCGAGCACGCTTCCCAGCGCTCCGCTGACGACGGGCGAGTTGAGGATGCCCATGATGGAAGTCCCCCACCGCTGAAGCTTGCCGGGGTCGGGCGAGCCGCTGGCGGCCTCGGCTTCGATGCGTGTGGCGAGCTGGGTGAACTCGATGACGTCGTCTTCGGGCAGCTGCAGGATCGGTGCGGCCTGGCGCAGGGCGCGGGCGAGCATGACGACCGCCGCGGGGTCGATCCCATCCTTGTTGGTGGTGGCGTTCATGGTGAAGTCGCGGCTGTTCGCGGCGATGTTGCCGGTGTTCTCACCGATATGGAAGGTGACGTTGTCACCAGGTTTTGGCTGGTTGATGTGGTCTTGCACGCTTCCTCCGGCTAGGGCGCAGTTGGCGCCCCGGGGTGTAATGGCGACCGTGGCGGGTTCGGTGTTGATGGCTTTGATGAGGTCGTGCTCTGCCAGGTAGGAGAGTGCTTCATGCAATTCCGTACCGGTGATCTCGGCTCCGGCAAAGGACGAGCCTCGCGTCGCGAGAAACAGGGTCGGGTTGATGGGCCTCTGGTCGCCTGCGATGTCGTAGAGCCATCGCAGGAAAGCATCCATCGTGTGGCGCAGCCGGGCCGCACGGTCCTTCTGGAGGTTCTTCAGCCGTTGTACGGCGACGACTCCTTCGTCGGCGAGATGGACGTCTGTGGCTCCGGTCATGTCGCGCGCGATCTTCACCAGTCCGCGCTGCTCCAGTTGGAGAGCGAGGACAGTCGGATCTGCGTCTTGCAGCTGGTGTTCTTCGACGAACTCGGTCACGTCGACGTACAGGGCTGGGCGCTGTTGATGGTGAGCGTCGATCCACAGCAGCAGCTGTGCCAGGTGGGCGCTGCTCTCGATTGTTTCGCTGTTGCTCAACGCGCCTCCGAGTGTGATTCCTTCGGCCTGGATCTGCACACGGGAGAGTTGCGCCGCGCAGCCTGTTCCAGGCTCTTCTTCAGGCCCCCGACGTAGGCCTTCGCGAACTTGTCGAAGTCGCGGGAGCTGATGCCACGGGCCACGTTGCCCTCCTGTCTCAGGTGTCTCAAAGCAAGCGTACGGGGAGGGTCTGACAGTGAGCCGTCCGCTCGTACGTCTCGCGTTCCGTCGCATGCTGGAAGGCCCTTCGCCGGGGCGCTCTACGGGTTCTGGATTTCTGGCTCTACCGCTTCAAGGGCAAGACGTTGGACGTCGGGTGAGTGGGTAAGGCCGCGGATCGTGGACAAGACTCCGTCCGTGATGCGCCGCACTGCCACTCGGTCGGGTGCGGGGGCTTCGGCAGCTGTCTGAAGCTCACTCGTCTGTGCCAGGAGCGCCTGCTGTTCCGCGGCATCCGGGGTCAGGGCCGGGGCCAGCTGCCGGATCAGGCTGACCGCTGCCAGGATCTGTGCCGGGTCGAAGTCAGCCCGTGATGCGGCGTTCTGGCTGACGCCGGTGCTGTTGGCCGCGATGTTGCCGTTGTTCGTGGCGATGTGGAACGTCACGGGGCCGTTGTCCCTGCGGTGGATGTATGCGCCGGTGTCGCCGCGGTATCCCTCTACGCAGTCCTCACCGGCCGGAGTGATCTCTGCCAGGACCGGGCCGGCCATCTGATCGAATGTGCCGCCGCCTTTGATCAGTCCGTGGTGCTCCAAGTACGCAGAGGCTCGGTCAATCTCACTCTCGGTGAACCGCACGCCCTGGTCCACGGAGAGGCTGTCGTCCGAGAGCATGTCCATCACGTTCGGCATGGGCTCGCCTGGACTCTGTTGCTGTTTCTGGTGCCACAGCCACATCAGCAGAGCCGTGCGGGAGGCGCTGAGGTGAAGCACCGCGTCAGGGGCTGGTACGGGCGCCGGCTCCCCGCCGGTGAAATCCCTGTCGGCCTCATGTAGAACTCTGTGCACCTGTCTGCACGTCTCGCTTACGTAGCCGCGCAGGTCAGTGGCCTGCTCGTAGAACATGACCTGCCGGGGGACATCGTCCATGCTCCAGCTTCCGTTCGGGGCTTTGCCGTACGAGCCAGACATAAACGGTTCGTTGAAGAAGGAGTCCGGGACCATGCGGATGATGCGGGGATCCATCTGCGGGAGCGCCCGCTGAAGGTCCTCGGACGTGAGGGGGACCCGGGTGACCTCGTTCGGCAAACGCGGGGCGTTCCGCCACAGCGTGATCATGTGATGGAGCACTTGAAGGAAGGGCTCTCCCAGGGCGTAGCGCGCTTCGTCCAATGCCCAGGCTGCGGCGACCGTCAACTTGATCCGGGTGTCCTCCATGAGGATGCGGGGGACCGCCGTGGTGAAGCCGTAGGAGAGCCCCACGGATCCGGAAGCCCCGACCCGCGGAAGTGAGTCGAGCACGCCCCGGGGGTCCTCCATGCCAAAGGATTTCGCCTTGTATTCCACCCAGTCCCACATCGGCCAGTGGCCGTCAGGATCTGCTGCCTGTTGGGTGCCGATCATGGCGAGCAGAGCGAGTTGCTGCTGTTCGAGTTGTACTTCCGTCAGGTCGTGCACGGACATGTTGCCGATGTCCCCCGATGAGGCGATGTGATGATACTGAGGACGCTAGCGGAGGGAGCCACGGCAAAGCACTCTGGCGCCGTTCATCCCTGCGTCTCAGCGGTGTTCGCACGGGGCCAGGCACAGGTGCGCTGTTTCCGAGCCAGGCCACGGTGTGGGGCCGCGCGGGGCCTGGCCCTGCTGGGCGGCCTCCCAACGTGCGATCAGCTCGTCCTTCCAGCCCGTCACCGGAGGCCAGGGGACACCCCACTCAGCGAGTTGGGCACGCTTCCACCCGCCCCTCCCGGCGCGGGCGGCGTAGATCTCTTCAGGGGATGGCAGTCCAGGCATGTGAGATCAACGAACGGCAGGACGCAGGTGTTACCCGCCAGCGTCGACTTCCTCCCCTGGGCCAGCGTCCCCAGACCCCAGGCCCTACACGCACTGAGGTGCGATGCCGTGGGGTTCTGAGCTGCGGCATCGCACTGGCGTGCGTGTAGGACCTGGGGTCTGGGGACGCTCCCTGCTCGAACTACGGTGCGGCCGGGACGGGTTCGGTGAGGCGGTCCAGCCGTGTGTAGAGGGCCTGGGCGAGGCGGGCGCGGTTCTGGGCGCAGCGGGCGGTGCCTTGCAGCGGGGCGGACAGGCGGCGGCCGGCTTCGCGGAGGATGACTTCGGCGAGGGCGCCGCGGCCGTCGTTCTTGGGCAGGGCGGCGGCGTGGCGGCGGACGTCGGCGGCGATCGCGCGGGCGTGCCCGGTGAGCTGGAGGGCGATCTGCTCGTAGTCGCGGGGTGCGAGGTCCGGGTTCTTCCAGGCGAGGACGGCGGTGATGAGTGCCTCGTGCGGGGCACGGTCCAGGGGGAGTTCGGCCTTGATCAGGCCGCGCGGGTCGTGGAGCACGGCGTGGGTGTCGCTCATCGGGTGCCTGCCGCGTCGTTGTCCTGGGCGTGGTCGCCGGCGTCGGCGTGCGGGGCCTGGACGGCGAGGAAGCGGGCGTAGCCGCGGTCGGCGCGGGCGATCAGCGCCGGTGAGGGCCGGCCGAAGGCGGGCGGCTGGAGGCCGGGGCCTTCCGGCTGGGGGCCGGTGGGTGTGGGTGCGCTCATGGGCGCCGCCTCCATGTGCTGGGTGCGTCGGTGTCGTTCGACGCTACGGAGGCCGCCGCTCTGTCCTCAACGAAATTGCGGGTAATTGCGGAACTTCATTCCAGCGCGTCTATCGCGGCCCGGATCAGGGCGCGGGCGGCGTCGCCGTACACGGCCATCTCCGCAAGGCCGGCGAACGCCTTCGCGTAGTCGGCGACTTCGCGCGGCTGCGTCACCTTGATCTCCGCCGTCAGGGTCTCTACCACGGCGGTGGTGTCGTCGTGGACGTAGAACGCTTCCAGCGGCCACACGGTGCGCTGCGCGGCGAACGGGATGATCCCGAGCGAGACGGAGGCGAGCGGCATCACCGCCAGGAGGTGACGGAGCTGCCCGCGCATCGCCTCGGGGCCGGCGGTGCGGTAGCGCAGGACGGACTCCTCGAGGAGGACCACGTAGAGGTGGCCGCCCTCGTAGAGAAACCGGGAGCGGGCGACTCGGGCGGCGACGGCTTCGTCGACGTCGTCGGGGGTGCCCTGGAAGCGGGTGATCTGCTTCATGAGGGCCGTTGCGAACGCCGGCGTCTGGAGGAACCCCGGCGGCACGTTGGAGACGTAGACCCGGCAGTGGCGGGTCTGCTCGTGCAGGGCGTACCAGTCTTCTTGGACCTGGCGCATGCCGTTGCGGTGCAGGCGGCGCCACTCCATGTACATCGAGTCGACCGCGCGGGCGGTGGCGATGAGGTCGTCGGCCTGGTCGTCGGCACCGCACGCCGCGCACCAGGTCCGGATGTCCGCGTCTGCGGGCAGGACCGCGCCCTTTTGGATGCGGGTGGTCTTCGCAGGGTGCCAGCCGCACCGGGCGGAGAGCTCCTTCCCGGTGAGGCCGGCGTCCTTGCGCAGGTGCTGCAACCGCACGGCGAGCGCCTCGCGGGCCCCCTGCGCGCTGGAGGATGGGGAGGCGGTCGTCATGACGTGGCGGCCCTTGGGTGTGCGTCGGTCAGATGCGGTAGTCGGCGTGTTCGGTGGCCAGGTCCCACACCGAGCGGAACGCCTCCGCGCACAGCTTGATGGCCTGCGGGTCCTCGGTGTGGTCGGGCTCCAGGGCCTCGCCGTCGCCGGAGAAGATGTTCCACCGCACGATCCGGTCGTCGATGAGCCAGAAGTCGTTGCCCGGCAGGGCGAGGGGGGAGGCGCGGCGGCGAGGCAGCCAGCGGACCTGTTCACCGGCCCGGCGGTTGGCGTCGGTGACGGCGTGCTCGAAGCGGATATAGTCGGTGACGGGCTCGGACACGACCCGGGCCCGGCGGACCTTCACCCCGCGGGCGACGGTCCGCTCCACCAGCGGCAGCCACCCGCTCCAGTACTCCGAGTCGTCCGCGGGCACGCTTCCGTCCCTCTGGAACGCGTCGTAGACCTCCCGCTCCTCCCCCACGGCGTAGACGTCCCGCAGTTCCAGGTGCAGGGCGTACTGCCGGGCGGAGTCGAGCAGGTCCTCAAAGCTGGGGGCCGGCGGCTTCTGCGGCATCACACGCCCTTCTGATCTGGGCCACCATCCGGACCGGGATCCGGATGACCCCTTCGTCCTTGGCGGGCGGGCTGTCCTGGCTGCACGCGGCCCGGGTCACCACGTCGGCGAACTTGCCCTGCAAAACCAGTTCCGGTCCCTCAGCCGTGTCGGTGTCCACCCACACCGCCGGGCAGTTCCCACCGCCCGAGTTCGGGTCCGTGCCGAAGAAATGTAACGCCATGATCGCCTCCGGAGAAAGCCAGTTGCGGAGAGTTGCGCACCGACCGTCCCGCAGGCCGGAGTCAGCGTCAAGGGCCCCGGTGAGTGGCGGCGGTCTGTGGCCGTGACGATGTCTGGTCCGTCCGGGTAACCACGGGCCGCGACTCCGGATTCCGTGGGCGCGGCCCCTCTGGCCATGGAACACACCCCGATGCCCGAGCCACTGCGCCGCGCGGTCAACCAGATGGTGTACGAGGCGGTTGAGCGCTGCCAGGAGGTCATGAGCTACGCGGCCTCGGACGTCGCCCGGGACTGGAAGCGCATGACGCTGTACCGGGCCACGGCGGACAGCGTGGCCACGCTGATCGCCGCGTACTGCCAGCAGGTCGGCATGGATCCGGAGACCCTGAACGGCTACCTCCAGCTCAGCCAGCAGCACAGCCGGGCCGACGGCCCGCACGAGGAAGACCGGGCGGGCGGCGCCCGCTATCCCTGCACCGGGCGGCCGATGGTCCACAGGTCACCTGGGGCGCGGGCGTAGGGGCCGGATTCGCGAACTTGGGAATCCGGCCCTAGCGCAACGTCTGTCGCAGCACGCGGCGCAACAGGTAGGCGCAGCCCTTGGGGCGACATCTGTCGCAACGGTGCCCCGGTCAGCGGTCCAGTGCGGGCAGGTGGGCCAGGCCGGTGTCGAGCATGATGCGGTCGGTGGTCTCGTGCAGGGCGCTGTCGGCGCCGATGATGGTCTCGATGCCGCCGGGCAGTAGATCGCGCGCTCGGTACCAGTCGCGCAGTTGTGTCTCGTTGACGTCGTCGGCGATCGGCTTGGTGGCGTGCCGGGCGAGGGTTTCGTCGAACGGCACGTCCAGGTAGTAGCTGTGGGTCGGGCCGCGGTGGTCGGCGCGCAGCTGGGCGAGCATGTCGCCGTAGCGGTCGGCGTAGAGGATGCCTTCGACGACGACGTGGTACCCGGCGTCCAGGGCGTAGCGGGCGGTCAGGTCGATCAGGCCGATGTTCGCGGCACCGGGCCGGTCGCGCTCGCGGAGCACGATGCGGCGGAGGTTGTCCTGGCCGACCAGGGCCAGGCCGCGGCCGAAGCGTTCGCGGAGGTCGGCTGCGACGGACGACTTCCCCGAGGCGCTGTTACCGCGCAGCATCACCAGCCGGGTTTCTTCGGTACCCACCATCACGGCGATCACGCTACCCACGACCAGTGACAGCACCGGGGCGTTCCGGGACGGCGCCGGTCCCAGGGTGATCTCCTACCCCCCCTCTGCCGCTTGGAGGAGCGCATGCCCGCACCAGCCCTGACGGCCACGCAGTCACCGGAGGCGTCGGGCCGAGCGGTGCCGTCGTCAGCGTGACGTCTGGTGGTGGCGAGCCGGCTACGCCGCTGGCGCCCGTTACCGGGAACGCCTTTGATCGCGCGATCGCACGTCGTCGGTCGTGCTACGCGGCACACCTGACAGGTTTCGACTGACTGTCGACGTCTTTTCCGCGCCCGGCGCACGCCAGGTTTCATGCCGTGACCGTTTCGGGTGAATTCCGCGACCGGAAATGAACGAAATAGCCAAGAGGCGAAAACAGGCCATGGCCGACACGCTGAGCTACGGAATTCGAGGAAGTTTCTTGCGTTCGCACAACGAAAGTCCATCGTCCTGGGGCGACTGACGTTATGCCCGAAAGTGCGGCTTTTGGTTGATTAGCTTATCGCACTCTGTATCGGTAGCTTCACCCTCAGGTGCGTGCGGGACCTCGCACATCGTCTTCCAAAACCCTGTTCGAAGTCCCGCACGCTCACGGCAATCCGAAGGAGTGCCCCATGGGGCGATCTACCCCCCGGCGCCGCCGGGTAAAACAGCCAACCGGCCGCTTCGCACGCAAGCGTAGTAGCCGTAACGAAAACTTCCGTTACGTGAACCGGTTTGGCACGCACGCTGTCGCTGCGTTCATCGGAATCCTGTTCATCGGGTACGTGCTCATTTTCCGCCCGCCCGTCCATGTGACGGTCTCCCCTGAGACCGGAACCGTCTTCGGCGGTGTCCTGTCCGGTGCCGTCCTCCGGCTCCTGCAGATCCGCCGCTACCGGCGCTAAGGGGCCCTGGCCGGGGGAGAGCGGTCCCACTGCTCTCCCCCGGGCCGCGCACCGAGCGGTACGCGCCCTCGCCCGCCATAGCCGCCACCGCACGGCGGCCGCGTGTGACGAAACCCGGGGAATTTCGGGTGTATCAACCGCGGGCGGCCCTCTGTGAACCCTTTTCGTTACGGGACGGAAGCAACCGTGAGTGACACATGCGAGTTCTGCTGCACCCTTCTCACCGGAGGCCCGCAGAAAGGCAGGCCCCGGAAGTACTGCGGGGATGCCTGCCGCCAGGCAGCCCACCGGCGCCGCCTGAACGCGGGATCCGCCGCCCCGCCCCCAGTGCAGCCGACACCGGCGACGGAGGTGCCACACACCTCCCGCACCACCCCGGCCCCCCGCGTCACCAGCCGCAGCCCCTCAGCCGGAGACGAACTCCTTTCCGAGATCTCCAAAGACATCCAGGACGGGGCCCGAGACCTCGCGCGCCTCCTGCCGTCCCTCAACGGGGAAGAACCCCTGCAGCGCATCACCCAGCTGCAAGAACAACTGGACGGCCTGACCGCAGCACTCGTCGGCCGGGCCCGCTACCGGCGCGTCACATGGGCGGTCATCAGCTCAACCCTGCGCATCAGCGAAGACACCGCCCGCCACCGCTACACCGACCGCTACATCCTGCGCCGCATCGCCCGCTTCAGCCGCTCCGAGACAGTCCTCAATTCCGTGGGCAAACTGTTCGCCGCACCCGAGCACGGCACTGTCACACCTCACGATCCGCCCTCCGGCAGCGACGCGGGTGCCCAGGGCGGCGACTCAGGCGACCGTGGGGACGGTCCCGACCAGTCCACACAGAGCGAGCCCTCGGGAGCCGCCTACAACCGGCTCGCGCCGATCCTGTCCATGCTCATCCGCACCGCCCAGCTCAGCAACAAGGAGGTCAGCAGCAGAATCGGTTGCTCCCCCTCCTACCTGTCACGGATCCTGACCGGCGAACGCGTACCGACCTGGGACCTGACACGCAAATTCGCCCACGCCTGCGGAGCCGACCCCGAAGTCCTGCGGACCATCTGGGAGTCGGAGAAGCTCAGCCGAAGGGGCCGCGAGCCGGTCACCGAACCCGATGCCACCCACCTGCCGGCAGCCGAACAGCTACGCGCCGCAATCCACACGCTCCACCTACGCGCAGGGCGCCCCACCCCGAGTGACATCGCCGTCGCCAGCCGGTGGGCACTCACCGCAGGCACCGTCGCCTCCCTCATCGAAAGTGCCGTCCTGCCACCCCGGCACGTCCTGCAGGCGTTCGTGCGCCTCCTGGGCGGCGACATCGACCACTTCACCCAGCTCCTGGACAACGCCCACCACGAAGCCACCCACGGCGCCGCCATCATGCGGCCCGACAGCCGCCCCGAAACCGACCCCGCGCCCGCCCCCCTCCGCCCGGAACACACCACAGCCCCTCCCTCCCCCGGACACACCGGCCCCGACGCCGTGATGAAGACGTTCAGCAAGGTGTTAACCGAAGACCACACCGTCGAAGACGGCCGCGCCCGTCTCCTGCTCAAACTCGCCCGGCAGACCCCAGCGACAGGCCGTGCCCGCCGGCCGATGACCGCATTGGCCGAGGTCCTCCGGCAGCGCACGCTTCCTCCCGCCCCCGCCATCACCCCCCTCAGAGGAACATGACGAGGCTGGCTCAGGAGAGCTACGAGCAGCCAAGGATGGGGGGCGTCGGTGCTCGGGGAGGTGGCCATGGCGGCATAGGATCGTTGCCTGTGGCACACACATTCGAAGATCTCGTAGACCTTGAGCGTGCGGCTGAGGACGCACACGCCCGGCTGTCCAGCCCTGCGGTCGTCCACGCGGCTGCCTGGCCTGGGTGGATGCGGCCGCCACCTTCCAGGCAGCGGTAACGGAGCACGCCGCGGCCAAGGGATCCAGCCGGTATGAGGTGGAGATGGCCGTGAAGAAAGCAGTCCGACACCCCGAGCAGGCTGCGGCCTGACAGCAGCCTCCCCTGGTGCATCACGCCGGGCAGGGTGAGCGCACTCAGCCAGAACAGGGGTTGATGCGATCGGCCTACGGTCGGCCACCGGCAGTGCCGGGCCGCGTCGACGGCACGTAGTCGTCGACGGGCGGCGCCTCGCCGTAGACGTCCTCTAAGCCGTCCTCGGTCTCGCCGGCCTGGTCCTCCTGCTGAGGCGTTTCCTCGATCATGCGGGCCAGCATGGCAGAGCCTCGCTCCTCCTCTGGCCAGATCGTCAACGCCTCGCCGACCTCCTCGTCAGTGAGGGGGACCCGGGCGTTCGGCATGCCGCCGTACTCACCCGCCCGGCCGACGAACTTCCGGCGGGCGGTCGCCTCGCTCCCCCGCCAGCCGGTGTCCTGTGACAGCGAACCTTGAGCATGTGCCATCGAAGTTTGATCGGCATCGCCCCTGGCCAGCGCGAGGCGGTGTCGCGCAGCCTTCGGAGCCCTGCGCTCGACCGCGCAACCCGCGCAGTCGCTCAGCGGTGGCTCGTTCGGTCAGCGTGAGCCTTAGACCTGCGGTGATCAAACTTCGATGGCACAAACTCGCGTCCGTCAAAGTCCGGTGGCAAACGGTCAAGGTTCGATGGCAGAGGACAGCCGGTCTCGCGTTGTTGCTGTTCACGACCGCCGTCATAGAATCGAACACATGAGCGATCTTCCGTCAGACCCGCCGCGCCTTCACGCGATCCTGGCGTACCTCGACAGGCAGGTCGCCGACCACGAGACGGTCGGGTTCTATCTGCGGCTCCAACGCGAGGCAGTCCGCAAGGCCATCGCTGCAGCCGACCCGGGATCCGCCCGCCGGCCCCGGCGTGAGCGGCCCGCGCCACAGCAGCGGCCGGCGGGCCCGTTCGTGTCGGAGCAGTCGCCCCACGTGGACGGTTCAGCAGGCGTGATCATCCACGTTGCGGGCTGCGAAATGGTCAAGAAGCCCGTGGCCTCTTTCGGCGCGGAGAAAGCCCGATGGGCGCTCACCAAAGATCGCACCTTCGGCAAGCCGTGCGAGCACTGCAGGCCAGGCACCAGGCTGGGGATCCTGGACTAGGCGCTGCGCGGCTTCCGTCCCGACGCCTTCTTCGCCACGGCCTTCTTGGCCGCGTGCTTCTTCGGCGCCACGGCCTTCTTCGGCTTCGGCAGCTCGTGCACTGCGGCCGGCTTGCCGCGGGCCTCCTTCGCCTGCTGCACCGACTCATTGAGCGCGGCCATCAGGTCGAGTACCTGGGCCGGCTGCTCCGGTGCCGGCGCCTCCGGCAGGGCGTGGTGTTCGCGCTTCGCCTCGATGATCTGCGCCATGGCCTCGGTGTAGCGGTCCTGGAACTCCTCGCCCGCCAGGTCGTCGCGGGCCATCGTGTCCATGAGCGCGAGCGCACCCTCGATCTCGTCCTCGGACACGTCGACGGCCGGCGGGTACAGCTCCTCCGGTGAGCGGATCTCATCCGGCCAGTGCATCGCATGCAGTACGAGCACGCCCTCCCTGACCCGCAGCAGGCCCAAGCGCTCCCGGCCGGACCACGCGTACTTGGCCACAGCCACCTTGCCGGAGCGGCCGAGGGCCTGCACGAGCAGCTTGTACGGCTTGGCGGCGATCGGGCCGTTCGGCTGCAGATAGTAGCCCTCTCCGATCTTCAGCGGGTCCACCGAGTCCAACGGGACGAACGCCTCGATCTCGATCGCCTTCGCCGTGGGCAGCGGCAGGTTCCGCAACTCGTCGTCCGTGATGGGGACGACCTGCGTCGTGGTCAGCTCGTACCCTTTGCCGATCTCTGCGTTCGAGACCTCGCGATCCTCAAGTTCGCAGACCTTCTTCACCCGGACGCGCCCCATGTCCTCGAGGTGGTACTGGTGGAGGCGGATCGAGTGGTCCTCGACGGCGCTGACCACGTTGATCGGCACGGTCACGAGACCGAACGAGATGGCGCCGGACCAGACGGTTCGGGGCATGGCTGACCTCCGCAGTGGCCCCGAGCACCATCAGCCTACGGGCGCCCTCGCGCCCCAGCACGCCGCCGGGCAGTCACACCTCCACTGATGGTGGCGACGGGCAAGGCGGCCTCCAGCCGGCGACCGCCCCGGCCGCTGCCTGTCCAGCCGAAGGCGCCCCGCCGCCCACTACCGGCGGCGTGTGATGCCGAACCGGTTGCGCGGTTTCGAGGTCGGTGCTGCGGCGGCCGCGCGTTCTGCTTCCTCCGCCTGGCGGCGCGCGACGCGTTCAGTTTTCGCACGGTCGGCGGCCTCCTTGGCACAGGGTTCACACAGCCAGTCCCACTCGCCGGGCCACGAGGACCTCCTGGTCTCCTGCCAGCGCTCGTCAGTGAACTTGGTGCCGCACTGCGTACACACCGGCCGCTGTGCCTCCCGGTGAGCGGCCTCTCGCTCCGCCTGGCGCCGGCGGGCCTCCCGGAGCTGTACCCGGTACAGCCGCTCGCCGTCCGGGTTGTCCAGGGCCTCGGACAGCGTCTGCCACTCATCGCGCCCGAGCCTGCGCCACACCCTGCCCGCGGCCCCGGCCGGGTCGGCGGTGATCCGCTCCAGCTCGGTGACGACCACGGGCACCGCCTGGTGGTAGTCGACGGCCGTGAACGCCTCACCCCGATGTGGTGTGCCCGCGAAGTAGGCGCGGGCGGCCTGCTCCAGGCGCTCGATCCGGCTCTCGCGCTGCGCGGCCGTCCGGCCGGTGAACACGAACGCCACCGGCACGTACCCCTCCCGTCCCGTCGCCGGGTAGATCCGCGACCACAGCCGGAAGTCGTGCACCACCGCTCCCCTGGCCGCCTTCTCCTTGTTCGCGTCGGCCTTCGGCGCCAGGAGCTCGAACCAGTCGGTGTAGCGGCGCAGCTTGGCCACCAGGTCGTCGACGGGCTCGGTGACCCGGTCGACCTCCAGCAGCATCGCGGGCACTCCGGCGTCCGGGGCGCGCATCGTCAGGTCGGCGTACTGGGTGTAGCCGTACGGGAGGCGGTGGGCGATCTCGGTCTGCCAGGACAGCGGGGTGCCGTACCCGGCCCCGGTGAGCACGGCGGCGGTCGAGGTGACGGCGGCGGCGTGTTCGTCGTAGCCGTCGGCTTGGACCGGCCGGCCTTCGTCGTCGTACTCCAGCTTGCGCAGCGCGGAGATCCGTACGTTCTTCGGCAGCAGCAGCTTGGCTTCCTTGTGGCCCTTCTCGGTGAGCACCCACAGCTGATGTCCCGACTCCAGCCGCGTCTCCACCCGGACCAGGCCCGAGTCCTTCAACGCGTTCAGGGTGTCCCTGGTGATCCGGTCGTGCCGGTCCGTGGGGCGCAGCATCCGCCAGAGCTGATCAGCGGTAGCCCTCTGGAAGATTCCGAGCGCGCGCAGCACTTCCTTCCGTCGCACTCCGGTCGGCTTCCAGACCTGCGTCGACCTAGGAGGGTTGTCGAACGCGTCGTCGGACCTTGACTGCTTGGGCTGACCTGTGGGTATGCGCCCGGCGGGCGTAGTGGCCGTGGAGGGGTTGATGGAGGGGCCCGTGGAGGGGGCCTGCGGGACCTCGTCCACGTCGCCGGCGGGCGCCGGGCCGGGCACAGTACGGAGGTCTTGGGCGGTGCGGAGCGTGTGGTCGGCGGGCACGGTGTCCTCGGTTTCCCCCCGGTCTGCGGGCCGGGTCGGCAGTCGTCCGGCCCGCACGCGGATGTGCGCACGGGCCGGGGCCACCATGAGGAAGCACCCCTTGTCCGCTGTCTGACGATCAGCGACAGCAGGTGTCCGGTTCCTCCTCGTCCAGCCCCCTGTCGTATGGGTTCGTCCGTGGCCGACGCCACATCGCCTGGCGGGAGTTCAGCGGGCGGGCCGGGTGCTGGACGGCGAGGCACCGCGCCGCCAGTCCGAGGGCTTCTGGCCGCGGAATGTCTCGCCGCTCTCGATCCGGGCCTTGTTCCGGGCGAACTCGCGCTCGGCTGCCGACATCTGCCGGGGCGCGCAGCCGAGGTGTCCCCAGCCGTCGGCCACCTTCGTGATGACCTCGCCCTTGGCGTAGTCCTTGAAGCAGGCCGGGCAGGTGCCCGGGTAGGCGGCCCGCACCGACCCACGCGGCAGCGGCACCGCCTTCTTCGCCGCCGTCCTCTTCGCGGCCGGCTTCCCGCCACCCGGCTTCTTCTTGGCGTCCTGCGCCCGCTTGATCGCCTCGCGCTGCGCCTTGCCGGGCCGCTTCTTCGGCTGCTGGCCGTGTGCCGCCTTGGCGGCCTTCTGCGCCGGGGTCTGTCCCACGCGCGGATCGTAGAGGCCGACGAGCGGCGGCTGACCCGCGCCACGCGCACCGGCCCGTCGGGATCGGCGGCGCGCGGAGGCGCACCAGTACGCGCGCGGCGCGATGAGGTGCGGACGATGGACCGCACTCCCCCACCGAGACGGTCGTCGTGTCGTCTGCGGTCGATCGAGAGCGCGCTGAACGGCACGTGAAGGCGACTCGGGCTGCCCGCAACGGTGCCGCAAGCAAGAAGAGCACTTCTCCTGGTGGACAGGAGAGGTGTTGGGACGGGCGTGGGATACCCCGAGCTGCCCCGACCTGCTGAAAGACCCACCCGGTGAACAACCGGTTGGCTGCCATTGGGCAACCCCATGAGCAACCTGGGAAGGCAGCACGGGAATGCAACCCGAAAAGCAGCCTGGGAAGGCAACCAGCCGCTGGCAGGCGGCACCGCGTTCGCGAAGGACTAGCCGCCCGGCACGTATCGAACGACCGTGCTATCCGTGGCCGTTATCCTGCCCTCTGGGCGACTTGGCATCGATCCAGAACAGGAACCCCACGATGACGACTCCCACGCCTCCCATCACTGAGCCCGATCCGTCCGCGCTGGTTTGCCCCGGCGACCAGGTCGGCAGCTGCGCTTCGTGCCAGCGACGGACGCACCGTTTCGGCCGTGGCGGCTGCCCGTTGTGCCAGTGGTGCGCGGCCCCGGTGATGGAGCAATGGGGTCCGAACGTGCACTACATCCGGACGCGCGGCTAGCCGGCCGCCCTCACGTCAGCTCAGCCAGCACCCGCCGCTGGTAGCTACGCCGGGAACATCCCTGGCACGCGCGTCAGTTCCGGGGCAGGTGCGCTGCTGGACATAGTGGTCGGCGCCGCGCTGGGCGTCTGTCGGTTCCTGCGCGTCGTCCTCCCGGCCGACCGCGACACCGAGCTTTTCGAGCGGCTACGCCCGGCGTCATCCCGCTCACCGACAAGGAACTGCGACAGCTGCCGCTGCCAACAGCGGTACGCGTGGCATGGCCGCGAGCGGCGCGGTCTGCTCCGGGCTCGTGGGGACGCGATCTGCACGGCCTGCTGTGGCCGGATGAGATCCGCGACCCGGCCACAGCAGCCCCTGCCACGGTCCCGCTGGACGACGACGAGGTCGACGAGGCGCTGGCCCTTGTCGACGCCATGACCCGCGATGACCTCACCGGTCAGGAGTTCACCGACCACTACACCGAGGCTCTGCACGAGGTGATCGAGGCCAAGCAGAAAGGCGACCGCCTTCCGGAGGCCACCACGCCTGATGTCCGGCCGGGGCAGCTGGTGGACCTGATGACCGCGCTACAGGAGTCCGTTGACAAGGCCCAGGCTGCGCGCGGTGAGGGCGAAGCAGATGTTCGCGAACCGCCAGCCAAGAAGACCGCGAACGCACCGTCCGGCAAACAAGTGTCCTCGGGGAAAGCCCGGCCTCGCGCATAGGCCTGGCTGCCCGCGCCCTGAGGCACCGCGGTGGAATCCAGTCCCCGACCCGAAGCAGTCGAGCCTTCCGTGGCAGTCCGCCACAGCGGTCCCTCTCGTTCTACCCAGCCGCTTACGTAGGTGCGCAGCCTCACGCCCGAAGAGTCTGTCGGTGGTGACGGTGCGCTGCTGTGTGCTGAGTGGGATCGAGTGGCGAGGGCACCTGTGTTCGGCAGCGTTCCATGGGGTGGAAAACGTCTGGAGCTGCAGTTTTCCAGCGTGGGTCACTCTTTGGGGCATAGCCGGTTGCGGCTCCACCGCATGCGCGAGCGCGTCCGCTTCCTAGGTGGAACGACTCCGTCAGGTTCGGGCCGCATCAGCGAATGCGCACCGCAATTCCACCTGTGGGCGCGACACCGGGGAGTGCCTCGCAGGGGTGTTTTCCATCGTGTGCGGGGTTGGAAGGTGCTGTCGGCCAGCCGCGCTTCTCCGCGTGCTCGCGTCCTCGGGCAGCGACCGACGGAGCGACGGCCTCCTCTCTGGGGCTGGTGTTCCGCCGGCGTCACCCGCCTCCCAGCCCTACCCCGTCGTGGCGTTCTCACGTGGTGGCGTAGCGCCTGGATCGCGGCGCGCGTCCCTGCTCTCACCGGGGTTGGGGCTGCCTCTCAGAAAGGGCCAGCGGGTGCCCCAGGGTGCGCGGGTCACTGCGTTTGGGGGTGGGTCACTCTTTGGGCAAGCGTCTGACCTGCGCGTTCGGGTGGTTGGGGTATTCGGTGGGGCATTGGTGCTGAGGAGAGTCCACGACACGGACTTGAAAGGGGTCGTGTCGTGGGAGCTACGCAGCGGGTGTTCGCGGGACTGGACGCGGAGTGGGCGATGGTGTGCGCCGACCCGGCGAACGGATCCCTCGTATACGCCTGGGTCGAGGAGTGCGGCGTCGCCTGGGCCGGAGCCCTGCCGCAGGATCTGCGTGGGCTCGTCGCCGGCCTCGCTGCTCGACGTGATGCCGCGTTCAGCGACCGATGGCTGAGCACTCTCCTGGAGCGCGCCGCGGGCGAGGGCCGGGAGGCACAGCTGGCCGCGCGCGTCATCGTGCAGACGATGGTGCCGGGCATGGTGCGTTTGACCCAGTCGCTGCTGACGCCGTGCCGCGACTTCGACGACGTGGCCCAGGTGGTGGTCGGCTGCCTGTACGTCGTCGCGCGGACGTTCCCGCTGCACCGCCGGACGAAGGTCGCCGCGAACTTGGTGCTGGAGACGCTGCACCACGCCACCCGGGAACTCGGGGCCGACGAGGCGCGCGAGGTCCGCCTCGATGCCCTGGGGGACATGCCCTCGGCTGCCGCTGACGACGTCGCGGACCGGGTCGCGCTGGCCCTGCTGATCGAGCGGGGGCATGCCCAGCAGGTGGCCACGGCCGCAGACGTTGAGGGTGCCGCGGGCGAGCTGGTGGCGCTGCTGGCGTGGGGCGTCGATCACGGATCTCTGCCAATCCAGCAGGCCCGCTCGGTGGTGAGTGTGGTGCGCGAGGAAGCGGAGCGCGCCGGTGCTGCGTCGCCGGCCGCACGCAAGCGGAGGTCGCGGGCGGTGAGTTGGCTGCGTCCGGTGGCGGACGAGTGGGTGGCTGCGGCGTGAGCGTGCGAAGCGCGGAAATTGGTGCGCCACGGCCGGTCACGTTCGGCGGGCTGCAGCTCCTTGGGGGTGCGTTCGGCGGCGACGGATCCGCCGCACATCCCGACTTGAGGAGGGAGACCGTGGCGATGACACACACGGTGCACGAGGTGTCGGCGCCGGCCGACTTGGCGGATCTGGACCTGCTCGCTGCGGCACGGCACCGGGTGAAGCAGTTGGTTGCCCTGTTGGAAACGCTGCCGTTCACGGAGCACACCGCGCGGTTGGCTCGCGAGTACCTGGATGAGGCGATCCCGGTACGGGAGGCGTTCGAGCGCTTCACTCAGCTGGGACAGGCCGAGCAGCAGCGGCTGCTGTGCCGGTGGGGAGCGTCGTGACGCGCCCCGGCCGAAAGGGGCGTGCCCGGGAGGCCGTCGCCGATGTCGCGGTGGACCAGGAGCTGGAGGAGCGGGGCGGTTGGTGGACGTCGCCGTCGACCGGGTCGGTCGCGGTGGCGACCAGTGTGGTGCGGCGTCTGGCGTGGGCATTGATGATCGCCGGTCCGGTGCTGGGGGGCTGGGCGATCGTGGCACAGCCCAGTGCCGGGGCCCGTCCCGCCCCGGTGGTGCAGTCCTCCAGCGGCGATACGGCGGGGCCGGGTGGGTTCGCGGAGATGTACGTCGCGGCGTTCCTGCGCGCGGGCGAGGGCTCCCAGAGCGAGCTCGCCGCTTTCTACTCCCGTGCCGGGGACCTGGAGCTGGGTGGGAAGCCCGATGCGGTGCAGGTCGGTCAGATCGCCGCGGTACGGGTGCAGGAGATCGCGCCGGGCCGGTACTGGTCAGTGATGGTCGCCGCACGTGTCCTGGAGCCCGCGCCCGAGACCTCCGGCTTTGGCGGTGAGCAGCCGCTGATCCGTATGCGGTTCTTCCAGGTTCCCGTCGAGGCGGACCGGGACGGCGGACCGCTGGCCGCGCTCGCGCTGCCAGCCGAGGTCGCTGCCCCCACGGGCAGCACGCCGAAGGCGGAACTCGCCTACGGCACACCGTTGCCGGCGCAGGCCTCCGACCCGGCCGTGGACACGCTGTCACGGTTCTTCGCCGCCTACCTGTCCGGGAGCGGGGAGTTGGGGCGTTACCTCTCCCCCGGCACCCGCCTCTCTCCGGTCAGGCCCGCCCCGTACCGGTCGGCGACCGTCGTCCAGGTCGCTGTCGAGACCGCCTTCCAGGACAGCGACGGTGACGGGCGGATCGGTGCCCCGGCGGGCGGGGAGCGGCTGCGCCTGGTGGCCGACGTCAAGGCCGCCCGCCCGGACGGCATCGCGCGGCCCCTGTCGTACGCGCTCACGCTGGCCGGCCGCGATGGCCGGTGGGAGGTCGCCGCCCTGGACGCGACCCCCAAGGTCACCCTCCCCTACCTGCCCTCCACTCCGACGGCGTCGCCGTCCAACTCGACCGCTCAGTAAGGAGAAGACCCCTCATGTACTCCACTTCGTTGGCCGCGGTCGGCATCATCGACGACTTCACCGGCCTGGGTAAGGACATCAAGTCCCTGCTGACCGTGGTCGTCCTCGGCATCATCTACGTGGCCAGTGTCGGTGCGACCTGGGCGGCCACCCGCTCCATGCTCAAGGCCGGCGTCGCCGCAGCGGGCGGCGCGGTCGTCCTCGGGATCATCGCCTCGCAGGTGACGATCAGCAACAAGACTGCCGAGGAGTTCAAGAAGGACCACACGGTCGGCCGGGGCTCGAGCGTTGTTCGTGTCACCGACGCGGTTCCGCCGTCTGTCCTCGTTGCGCCCAAGACGGTCAGTGACCGGGCGGAGCGGGACGCATGAGCACCGCAGGCGAGGAGGACCTCGTCGGCCGCTGCTACACCAAGGCCCGCCGCCACCCGAGCATGATCGGCCAGTGGGAGGGGCGCCGGCTGTGGGGCGGCCCGTACAGCGTGCCGCAGTTCGTCACGATGGGCGTCGTCTTCGCCGCGTTGATCTTCGTTCTGGTCGCTGTGCCCGGCTTGTGGGCCCGGTTCGGGCTCTTCAACCTCGTCGCCCTCGTCCTCTTCCCCTATCTTGCCTCGCTGCTGGTGCGCCGCCTGCACGTGGACGGCCGGCACCCGTTCGCGGCCCTGGCGAGCACGGTGAGCCTGGTCGCGGGCGGGCAGCACCCCCGGCTCGGCGGCCGGCGGCTGCGGTGGAGCGCCACGCAGCCGCTGCAGGGCACCGTCACCCTCACCCCCACCGAGCCGGCATCGAGCCGCTGCCCGGCCGCGGCTGCCGTGCCCTCGAAGATGCCCGCCCCGGCACGCCGGCCGTCGCGGCGCGCTGCCGCCGTGCCCGCTGGTGCTGCCTCGCACGCCCTCGCCCAGCTCGCGACCCGCCGCTCGACCACTTCCAGGGGGCACCGATGAGGATGCCGATCCGGCACGTGGCCGGGAACGTCGTGTGGAGCGTGCACGGCACGGTGTGGGCGCTGTACCGGGTGCAGGGAGTGGACCAGGTCCACTCCAGCAGGACCGCGAAGCTGCGCCGCCTGAAGGCGCTTGAAGCGCTGGTGAAGAAGCTGGTCGGCGAGTCGATGTGGCTCTCCCTGTGTCCGCAGGTCGACCCGCGCGCGGTGGTGCGGGCGATGACCGAGGACATCGACACGGCGGCCAGCGACGCATACACACAGGTCGCCCACCAGGTGCTGGACAGGTTGGAGGGCCTGGAGCTGACCGGGCGCACCGACTGGCTCGCCGTGCCGCTGCCCGCGGCCGGCCGCCGTCAGCGCATCGCGGACGTGGCGGGGGCAGCGCGGGCGGACGTCGCCCTGCAGTTGGGCCTGCTGCCCGCGCCGATCAGCCGGAAGGAAGAGGGCCGGCGCCTGGCGCAGGCGGCACGGATGGCGGCGACGTGGCCGGGCACGGTTGCGGTGCGGCCGGCGAGCGAGGCGGAGGTCCTGTGGATCTACGGGCACGCGGCGCGGCGCGGGGTGCTGGAGCCGCTGCTGCCCACCCCGGATGCCGCGCGTGGCGTCGTCAACCGGGGCCGCACGGTGGCCGCGCTCGGTCAGGCCGTCCTCACCGAGGGCGCGATCGACGGCACGCTCGCGGATGAGGAGGAGCGGCGCGGTGCCGGGGTGTTCAAGCGGCGGTGGCTGGAGGTCGCCACCGAACACGGCGCCTCCTACCAGGCGTTCCTGGCGCTCTCGGAGATGCCGGAGGCGTTCCGGTTCCCCGGCTCGGAGTACCTGGCCGCGCTGGACACGTTCGACTTCCCGGTGGACTGGGTGGTGCGCCTGAACGTCACCCCCGGGGCGGTCGCGGAGGCCAAGACCCGGCGTAAGGCCCGCGATCTGGCCGGGCAGCCCGAGGAGTGGGCGCACGATCCGGCCGGGGTGCCGGCCTCGATCGGGAAGGCCGCCGGCAGCCTCGCGGAGAACCGGGAGCGGCTGACCGCGTCCAAGGGCGAGGTCGACGTACGGGCCATGGTCGCCTTCTGCGTGTGGGGGGCGAGTCCTCAGGAGGTGGAGGAGCGGGCCGGGGTGCTCACCGCGGCGTTCGGCGGGGACGACTACACCCTGGACCGTCCGCTGGGTGACCAGGAGCGCCTCTTCTACGGGATGCTGCCCGGCGCGCGGACCCCGCAGGTGATGGTCTCCTACGCCCAGTACCTCCTCGCCCGTGACTTCTGCATGGCCGGTCCGTGGGCGGCGACCGAACTCGGGGATGAGCGGGGCCCGTTGTACGGGTGGCAGTTGACTGGCGGCGGAGCCCGTCCGGTGCTGATGGATTTCACCCGGGGCCCGAAGAAGCGGACCTCCGCCTCCGCGGCGTTCCTCGGCGAGCTCGGCGGCGGCAAGTCGTATGCGATGAAGTGCGCCGTGTACTGGACTCTCGCGGCCGGCCGCAAGGCGGGTGTGGCGGGCAGCCGCGGCCGCGCGGTGATCGTGGACCGCACCCCGAAGCAGGAGTGGCTCCGCTTTGCGCGGGCCTGCCCCGGCCGCACCGAGCTGATCACCACTGACAGCAGTGCCGCCGTCTGCCTGGATCCGCTGCGGGTCTTCACCCAGCGGCGCGGCCAGGTGCCGGTCGACCTGTCCGAGGCTCAGCGGCGCTGCGAGTCATTTCTGCACATGCTGCTGGGGATCCAGCCGATGGACGAGGCGGGTGACGTCCTGTCGGAGGCTGTCTCTCACGTCCTGGCCGGCGAGTCCCCGAGCATGCGCGCGCTGATGGCGCACCTGACCGAGCGGGGGGTGCGCGACGACGACGCGGCCTGCCGCTCCCTGGCCCGCAAATTGAACATGCACTCCCGGCGCGACATCGCCAAGGCCGTCTTCGACGAGAGCCTGCCGGTCATCGACACCGACGCCGACAGCGTGGTGTTCAGCGTGGCGCAGCTGGCGCTGCCCAAGAAGTGGGAGCTGGAGCCGGGGCACTTCGAGCGGCTCAGCCCGGAGAAGGTGTTCGGCCGCGCCGCTCTGTATCTGATCGCGACGATCTGCCGGCACATCGCGTTCGATCCGCGCCACGAAGCCGAGTTCTGCCAGGTCGTGTGGGACGAGTGCTGGTGGCTCACCTCCGCGCCCGAAGGGCTGGACCTGCTCCTGGAACTCGTGCGCGACGGCCGCAAGCACAACGCCGGCGTACTGGTCGGCAGCCACGACCCCGACGACATCGGCCCGGACACCGAGGTCGGCCGCATCGTGCGCGGCCTCTTTCCCCGCCGGCACCTGTTCCGCCAGACCAACAAGGAACTAGCGCGCCGCGGCCTCGACTTCCTCGACCTCGATGCGAACGACCCGGAGCTGCTGGAGATGGTCACCACCCGGCTCTCCCCGCTGGACGAGTCCGAGGCCATCCAGGCGCAGCGGGCCGGTGAGTGCCTGGTGCGCGACCTGTTCGGGCGGATCGGCGCGATGCGCGTCCAGATGCCGCTCGACCAGGCGCTCGCGGACGTCATCCACTCCGATCCCGAGCAGGGCCAAGGCCGAACAGGCCCCGGCGGCGGGGAACGGGCGGCGAACGGGATGGAGGAGGTGACGGTATGAGCATGCGGCGGGGGCAGTTCAGTGGGGTCGCGGACGTGCGGCGGCATCTGGCGGGCGGGCTGCTGTTCATCGTCGCGGCGCTGGCCGTGATGCTGCTGCTCGCGCCCCGAGCCGGCGCCGTTCCCGGGGACCCCTCACCGACACCGTCCCCGTCGGCATCGTTCCCGAGGTACGAGCCGGGCCTGGAGCCGACCATTCCCGGCCTGCTTTCGCCGCCCGAGTCCCCCGGTCTCTCCGCCAGCCCCACTGCCCCCGCGGGCAATGGCAAGGCCGGCGGCGGGGCGCAGGGCGACGGCAAGACGAAGGGCCCCGGCAAAGGCGGGACGGCCAAGGGTGGGGCGGGCGCGGCCAGGGAGCCGTCGGCGAAGGAGAAGAAGGCGGCGGAGCAGGAGAAGCTGCGCCGCGAGATGCGCAAGAAGGTCAAGGAGTACAAGACCAAGCACGGCGACGGCGGCGTCCTCAACGCGTTCGAGGTCACCGACAAGCAGGGCCTGCCGATCTCCGCGTACCGGATCGTCTCCGACAACGGCGGCGTCACCGACATCCCCGGTCAGATTCAGGGCGTGACCACGCAGGCCCTGTTCGAGAACACGAAGTGGGTCGTCGCGTTCGGCTGCTGGCTGATCTCCTGGGCCCTGTCCTGGGCCTTGGCCTCCCTGTTCCTGAGGCCCGCCCTGAAGCTGTCGGACGCCCTGTACAACCAGACCATCGTCCAGCTCGGTGTGCCGGGCCTGCTGATGGCGTACTCCGGCGTGGTCGCGTTCTGGAACATCACCTTCGGCAACCGCTCCCGCGGCTGGGGCGAGATCGCTGCCTCCACCGTGATCGGCGCGCTCGCCGTTTCCACGTTTGCCGCTCCCCCGCAGCTGCTCCTCGGCCGGCAGGACGGTGCCGTCGGCAAGGCCCGCGATCTCGGCATCGCCGTCTACGCCATCACCACCGGCCACGAGGACGCACTGACGAAGACCGGGCAGATCACCGAGACGAAAGCACGGGACCTGACCCGCACCGTCACCGACGGGATCGTCGAGGCCTTCGTGGTCCGCCCCTCCTTCCTCCTCTCCTACAACCAGCAGCTGAGCCCGACGTGCGTCGACCTGTACTCCGACTCACGCGTGCAGACGGCGTTCTTCAACGACCAGGTCGACGGCATCAAGAAGAAGATCAACGCCGCGCCGCAGGCCTTCGACATCGTCCCCGGCGTCGTCGGTGACCTCAGGGATGCCATCACCAACAAGGCGGTCGACTACGTCGCCAACGACCTGCTGGGCATGAACCCGAGCGACGACTTCGAGAAGGCCTGCGTCAAGGACGCCGGCGCGGCGAAGAAGTCCAGCTGGGACAAGGTCTTCGGGGCACTGTTCGTCTTCATCGCCGCCGTGCTGATGACGATGCTGCTGGTGACCACCGCGTTCTTCTACCTGTCCACGCAGATGCGTCTGGTCATCGAGGCCGTCCTGGCGCGGGTCGCTCTCGCCGCGGGCATCATGCCCGGCCCCGGTCGAGCGTGGCTGTGGGAGCGGGCCGCGAACATCGTGCGGCTCCTGGGCCTCCTGGTCGTCCTGGTCGTCGGCCTGGCCGTCGCGATCGTCCTGGTGACCGCGCTGCTGAATGCGGACTTCGGCGACAACGCCGGGGCCCTGCCCGCCCGGTTCGTCGCGGTCGACGTCGCGGTCATCTCCTGCTTCACGTTCCGCAAGCGCATCACCAAGCGCTCCAAGGCGTGGGCCACATCGGCCCGCACGCGCCTGGGCGCCAGCCCGCTCGGTGGCAGCTCCCCCGCCCTGATGAACCAGGACGCGGGCCGCAGACGGTCGCTGGCCTCGACGCTGGCCACCACCGCGCTGATGGTCGGCGCGATCGCCGCGACCGGCGGTGCTGCCGCCGGCGGCGTCGCGGCCGGCGGCTCCGGCTCCCTGATGGCGCTGGGCGGCCGCGGAGCGACCGCACTGGGCACCCGCATGGCCGTGCGCGGCACGACCGCCATGGCCAACGGCGCCACCCGGGCCGTCGCCGGAAGTGCGAAGGCCGCCTACAGCGCGGGCAAGTTCGGCCTCAAGTACAGCGTCGGCGCACCGGTCTACCTGCCGCAGGCCGCCCGCGCCGCCCACACCGCGATCAAGGCCGCACCCGGCAGCATGGCGCGCTCGGCCGCCCAGCTGCGTTCCCGGCTCACCCAGCCCGTGATCCGGCAGCTGCCCGCCGTCCGCGACTTCTCCCAGACGTACTGGAACAACATCGGCGGCCGCTGGGTCAGCAACCAGATCCGCATGCACCGCGGTCTGCCGCCCCGCCCGCACCCGCGTACCCCGCCGCCCGCCGTCCAACGGCCTGTCGTCCCGGCCCCCGCCGTACGCCGCCCCGCGGCTACTCCGGTACCGGCGACGGCGCGGCCGAGGCCGCCACGCCGGGCGGCACGGCCCGTGACACAGCCGGCCGCCTCGTCGCAGCAGCAGGCCCTGCGCCAGCGGCTGTACCGGATGAGTACCGACGCAGTCCGCGCCCAGCGCCCCGCCCCCAACCCGGAACCTCAGCAGTCCCAGCCCCCTGCCCGGCCGCGTGCGGGACGGCCCGCGCCGGCCCGCCGGAGGACCCCGTGACGAAGAAAGGATGGGTCGCGCTCAGCGCGGCCGCCGCCGTCATGCCCCTGCTGCTGTGCGTCAGCGCCGTGGTGGCCCTCACCAGCGCGATCGCCGCCGACCAGGACGACCAGAACCGGCAGACCGCCTACACGGCCGGAACAGCACAAGGGGTCCCGGCCTCGGTGAAGGGGATACCGCAGGTGATGCTGTCCGCGTACACGAACGCGGCCTCCCGCATCACCACACTGCGCCCGAACTGCACGGGGATGCGCTGGTCGGTGCTGGCCGGGATCGGCAAGGCCGAATCGAACCACGCCGCGGGCCGGCACATCGCCGGCAACGGGGCGATCACCCCGCGCATCATCGGTGCCCGGCTCAACGGCACCGGCGCTGGCGGCAACACCTCGAGCTTCACCGACACCGACAACGGCACCTGGGACAGCGACACCGCCTATGACCGGGCCGTCGGCCCGATGCAGTTCCTGCCCTCCACCTGGGACGGCCCCACCGGCCAGGACGGCAACAACGACGGAGTGAAAGACCCGCACAACGCGTTCGACGCGGCGCTCGGCACAGCCGTCTACCTGTGCGGCAACGGCCACAGCGATCTGAGCGACGACACCCAGCTACGCAAGGCGGTGCTGCGCTACAACCACGCCAGCTGGTACGCCGACGAGGTCCTGCAGAACGTCCACCAGTACGACCAGCTCGCTGCCGTCCTCGGCAACACCGGCAGCAACGGCCCCGTGCCCGTCGCCGTGTCCCTGCCCGGCCCCCCGGCCGCCTACCAGGGCGGCGCGACCGCCTGCTCGTATCCCGACCCGACCGGCGGCCGCTGCCTGACCGGAGCAACCGCCCACGGGTACACCGAGATCCTGAAGAAGTGGCCACACTGGCACGGCGGGATCGGCTGCCAGACACCGCGCGCCGAAGGCGGCGAACACCCGCTCGGCCGGGCCTGCGACTACACCGCCGGCACCCTCGGCACCCGGGCCTCCGGCTCCGCGCTTGCCCAGGGCTGGGCGCTGGCCGCGTGGCTGCGCAAGAACGCCGACGCCCTGCACGTGCAGTACGTGATCTGGCAGGGACGCATCTGGAGCATCAACCACCCCGAGGACCAGAGTGGTTGGGGACGGCTGTACGACCACGGACTCAACAACCCGCACACCATCACCGGCGGCCACTACGACCACGTCCACGTCACCTACAAGGACTGACCGTCGGCGCAGCACGTTCGCTGCCAGCCCTCACCACTGCTCTGCATTGCGTCTATGTGGGTCCCCTCAGGGACGGTTCGCATCTTCCATGATCAGAGCTGCCGGTGAGGGTGGTTTCTGCTGAGAAGTTTTTTCGCCCGCCTGGTCACGTTCCCGGCCCTGGTGCTCCTTGGGGGATCAGATGGGCGGCACCGGCCGCCCGATGCCTTGTCGGGAGGGCGCATGAGGATCGCACGGAGTACAGAATCGCCACGGGATGCAGCGGTCGCTCTGCTGGTGGAGTGGTGCGGCTGGCTGGCCGCGATCGTCTTCGCCCTGGGCTGCATGCACGGCTGGTGGTGGGGCGGCGATCTGAAGAATCTGCCGTTCATAGGGGATTCGGCGGCCCGGTCAGCGGCGGAGCATCGGGGCTGGCCGTGGGTCCCGCTGCTGGTGATGGGGCTCGGCGGGCTGGCCGTACGGCACGTGTGGCGGTCGGTGGCGCACCGGCTGTTCGCCGTCGGCGCGGGGAGGGACGGGCGCCGTGCGCCTCGGTTTCGTCTCTCACAGGGCGGCTGCTGATGGGCGACGTCGTCTCTTCGGTGTTCTCGTTCGTCGTCCCCGGTGATGTGCCGTGGGCGTGGTTGCTGCGTGGGATCGCCTGGTGGTTGGGGTGGATTGCTGGCGTCGGTGCCCTGGTCCTGGGCGTGGGTGCCGGCTGGTGGCGGGTGCGGGCGCGTCGGCTGCTCAGGCAGCGGGTGGTCGTGGAGCTGGTGCCGTCGCAGGGATTTGATCCGTCTGTGCCGGACATGGCACCGCACGCGGCGCGTCTGGCCCGCGCTTCGCGGAGCGCGGGGTGGACGCCGCGGCGCGCGCAGGGAATGCGTCTGCGGCACGGCAATGACGGGCTGGGGCAGTTGTCGCTGCGCTTGGAGGGGCCGGCGACGTCGGCCGCGCTGATGCGGCTGCCGTCCCTGCCGAACGTCCAGGTCCGCAGTCGTCGGGAGCGGCGCAGCACGGACACGGAGCGCATCACCTTCGAGGGAGTTCCTCCTCTGCCCCGGCCGGCGGCATCAGAGCGGCGTGTGCAGTTGACGAAGGACAACAGGCGGGGGGCTCCCGTCGATCCGGAGGCTCTGTATGTGGCGCGGGCGGAGCTGGTGCTGGCGCGGTCGGATCACCGGCGTCTGACTCCGGCCGCGCTGGACCCGGATCCACTGCAGGTGCTGGCGGATGCGTGCGCGCAGGTCGATGCCGAGCGTGGGGAGCAGGCCGAGCTGGTCGTCGACGTGGTGCCGGTGGCGAGCTGGCGGGTGGCCGCATGGCGGCGGCGCCTGGTCCGCCGGGCCGCGCGGCGCGGGCCGTCCGCGTACGGGGAGCAGATCGGCTCAGGCCGGGGCAGCGGGTCGTGGATGTCGACGCTGGTCGAAGGGCTCAACGGCGGCAAGCCACTGGCCTTGGCCGGCAAGAACCCCGCCAAGCCGCTGCCGAGGCAGACGGACCTGGCCGACGGGGTGGGCAAGTTCCTACCCGGTACAGATGCGCAGGTTTTCGCGGTGCAGGTGCTGGTGCGGGTGACCGGGACACATCCGGCGCGGGCGCAGGCCCGCCTGCACCAGGTGATGGCGGTCATGGATGCCTGGTCCGGGGAGAACTGGTGGCGCCCGGTCGGGCCGCGTCGTACGGGGTGGCGCCCGTACAGCAGTGTGTGGTGGCGTCGCCGGGGCTTCGATCGCCGCTACGCCACGGGCGAGTTCGCCCCGGTGCGCCGGCAGTGGGTCACGGCGGAGGAGCTGGCGGCGCTGCTGCGGCCGGCGACGGTGCACTGCAGCGCACAGAACGTGGTGCGTACCGGTGGGACGCTCGCGCCGGCGCCACGTGCGCTGCCGACCTGGAGCGGGCAGCCGGGCGTCGTGCCGCTGGGTCGGGTCACCGAGGCCGACGGGCGTACCAGGTTGGCGTGTCTGCCGCAGAAGGACGTGCTGTTCGGTGCGTCGTTCGGCAAGAGTGGGTTCGGCAAGAGTGAGCTGGCGCTGCTGCAGGCCATCACGCTCGCCTACGGCGGGTTCGGGGCCTGGTTCCTTGACCCGCACGGTGCGGCGATCAAGCGGGCGCTGCCGTATCTGACGCATCCGGCGGTCATCGACCGCGTGCAGTTGATCGACCTCAGTGCGAAGAAGCCGGATGCGATGGTCGCGGCGTGGAATCCGCTGTCGATGGAGGGCCGTCCGCAGGAGGAGATCCAGGACGTCATCGGCGCCGTGGTCGCCGGGCTCGCCGCGGCGCAGGGCTGGGGCGACGGGGCACCACGGGCACGGGCGATCCTCTCCCACGCGGTGGAGGTCCTCGCCCACCTCGCCTACCGCATGTGCCGGCGCGGGCGGCCCGACCTGCAGCCCACCTTGTTCACCATCCCGAGGCTGCTGACGGACGAAGAGTGGCGTGAGAGCGTGCTCGCCCTGCTGCCGCTGCCGCTGGCGCAGTTCTGGCGGACCACCTTCCCCAAGTACGAGGGCAGTGCGGTGCCCGTGGTCACCCAGACCATCGAGCAGCTGGCCACCTCCACCTCGCTGCGTGCGTTCCTCGGCCAGCCGCGCTCCACCTACGACGTGCGGCGGGCGATGGACCAGCGGCAGATCGTGCTGCTGCGCTGCTCCGGCACCGGCAGTGGCGACCAGATCATCACAAGCCTGCTGCTGTTCGACCTGTTCCGTGCCGGGCACTCCCGTGAGGGGATCGACCCTGAGCTGCTGGCCACTCTGTTCGCGTTCGCCGACGAGCTCAAGGCGATCGACGGAGCCGCTCGCGGCTACATCGCCGCAATCCTCGAGCAGCTGCGCAAGTACGAGGTTCGGTTGATGGCGATGACGCAGATGGCGATGCGCCTGTCGGAGGAGACCCGGCTCGCGCTGATGCAGAACCAGAGTCTGCTGTCGGCAGCGGCTGCCGACACCGACGAGGCCGCGTTCCTGGCCAAGCGGTTGCCGGGCACCGAGGCGATGACGCTGATGCAGCAGCCGAAATGGCATTACGCCATGCGCGCCACCCTGGGCGGCCGGCCGACCCCCACCTTCCAGGTCGCCGGTGTCCCCGTCCATGAGGTCCTCGTGAACTACCACCACCCCGAACGCCTCCCCCAGCTGGAGAAGGCCATGGACAAGACTCTGCGGCGCCGCCCGCTGCGCGCGGTCCTGACGGAGCTGGACGGTAGCGACGACGGGCGCGTGCCTGCTCTGGACGACCGGATCCTCGCCGAACTCTCCGGCGACCGTCGCACCGCCCCACCTACTCCCCCCGCGCACGATCCGGCCGACGACTGCTGGCCCGAGGCCGGCTCCAGTGAGGTTGCCTGATGTCCCTGGACACCCCCATCTCACAGCCCGCTCCGACGGACACCGCGATGACGCGTCCCGTTCCCGGCCTGTCCCGCCTGGCGCAGGACCTGCTGCCGGTGCTGTATCAGCACCGCCTGGTCGCCACCAGTCAGTTGCACCGGCTGTTCACCCCGCACGCCCGCCGCCCGGTGTACCTGCGCCAGCAGCTCGCGAAGCTGCGCGCCGCCGGCCTCGTCGACGCCACCACCCGGCGCACTTCACGGCTCGGGCGTGCGGAACTGCTCTGGTACATCACCGCGCGCGGCGCCGGTGCCGTCGCCCACGACCCGACGATCCCCCGGCGCGGCTACCGCATCAGCCCCCAGACCGCAGCCTCCCAGCTGCAGGAACACACCCTGACCGTCGTCGACACCGGCGTCGCCTTCGTCGAATGGGCGCGCCGCCTGGGCCACGAGTGCTCTCCACTCGACTGGGAACCCGAAATCGCCCACCGCATCCGCGACGGCGAAACCCGCGGCATCAACGACGCGTTCATGATCCCGGACGCCGTGCTGCGCTACACCCACACCACGACCGGCGGGCGGCGGCGCATGCTCAGCTTCTTCATCGAGGTCGACCGCGCCACCATGCAGACCACCCGGCTCGCCGCCAAACTCGCCGCCTACGCCCGCTACCAGCACTACGTCCCCCACAGCGGCGGCCGCCGCAGCCGGGCCACCCGCGAGGCCTGGCGCGACCACTACCCCGCCTTCCCTCGCCTGCTCATCGTCCTGACCGGCGCCTCCGACAGGGTTTTGGCCAACCGGATCCAGGACCTGCGTGCCCTCGCTACCGCCGACCAGCGCGTCAGCCTGCTCACCGCCGGGGTCACCACGCTGCAGCTCCTCCAGGACAAGGGACCCTTCGCACCGGTCATGACCCCGCTGTCCGGCGACACCACCCCGACCGACGTTTTCCTCACCCCGTCCGGAGGCTCCCGTGCTTGACGTACTGCGCGCTCTGTTCCCTCGCCTCTCCTCGCCCGCCACACCGTCATCGCCTCGAGGGCACGCCTGCGCACCAGCAGTAGACACGGCCCCACTGCCGTCCCCGCTGCTCACGGAGCTGATCGCGTTGCGCGCCCATACCCGCCATCTCGGCTGGCTCAGCGGACGTGAGCACTGCCCCGAGCAGTACCAGCGCCTGGCCCGCGCCGTCCTGCAGGACCTCTTGGACGGGTGGCGCGCGCAGACCGACGGCGACGGCCGGCTCGACGACCTAATCTCCTCTGACCGAGCGGCCCAACTGCCGTGCCAGGACGCCTCAAGGCCGTGCGCTCGCCAGGAGCAACCATCCATAACGGAAGGGAAGATGGCGTGATGCCGGAGTTCAGCAGCACGAACTCACGAGCGTCACTAACAAGAGCCACACAAAAACGGGTTGAGGGGCCAGTTTCACTCAGTACGGAGGTCACCTTCGTGAGTGAAAGCGAGAACTACCCGGAGAACGGGAGCGTCCACGCCAGAAAGGCCAGTTCTGTCCCGTTGGACGGGAATGACCCGGTCACGGTTCCGTGAACTGGCATTACGGACTGTGCTGTTGGCTTGAATATGCGTACCGTGTGCATGTGCACGGCACCCACACCCGTCTCGCGCTGCACGACCGCACCATCACCCAGCGCGATATGACACAGGTCACGTGCATGGCGGACGAGAAGAACGGGGAGGCGTGATGACGCCAACAACAAAATCGAAAAACAACCTGCTTCGCAGTCGAAATCGACTTATCGGCTCGGTACTTACCGCGTCCACGGTTCTCGCTCTTGCTGCGTGCAGCAGCGAGCCCTCGAAGAACGACGCGAGGGACACAGCACCGCCCGTCTCTTCAACAGACAAGCCGTCAGCGTCACCGAGCCAGGACCCGACTGCTCCCGTCAAAGACGCTTATCAGCACTACTGGGAAGAGCAGGTCAAGGCGTACTCCAAGGGCGACGCCAAGGGAACTGACCTGAGTCTTTACAGCGGAGCGCTCGCGCTCTCGAAGACCGAGGACGACCTCAAGGACTTCAAGGCCAAGGGCATCGTCACTACCGGTGCCCCCGGGCACGACGTCCATGTCACCAGCTTCCAACCGGACGCAAAAGTGCCTCAGGCCAAGATCACCGATTGTCTGGACACCTCCACCTGGAAGTTCATCTACCGGGACACCCGCAAGCCCGTCGAAATGCCAAAGGACCGGCTCGTTCGCTACCTGACCACTGTCGATGCAGAGAAGTGGGGGAATCAGTGGAAGGTTCTGAACGTCGTTCAGCAGCAGCGCGCCTGCTGACATCCCTCGGGATCGGAGGCGTAGCGGCCGGGCTTGTCACCGTCCTCCTCGTCCCGGCCGATGCGCTGGCGAGTTCGCACGAGGGTGGAAGCTGCGGTGGAGTCGGCCAGTGGGTCGTGTGCAAGGCCACCGACAACGAAACCTCTCCGGGCACAGACAGCAGGCCCGCCAGCAGAAGCAAGGGCCGTAGTGGTCCGCCAGTGTGCACGTACAAGAAGATGGCCCCTCAGCCGCCGGCTGACAGCCGATACCGGCTGGGGCATGCGGCTGACGAGAAGGGGGCCATCTACATCCGCCGCTGCACCCTTGCCGGTGTGCAGGGCGGAACGATGCCCGATGAGCAGTTGGTCTGGGTCGCGAACGGGCAGAAGCCTCCGGCGGTCGACCCGAAGGCCGTTGCCCAGATGGCCATCGGCAAGATGGTGCTGAAAGGGCCCGCCATCAACATCAACCCCAAGCCCGGCGGCAAGGGCCTGGTAGGGATGCCTGTATGGATGGCGGTGGACCAGTCCCCAACGACCTACGGGCCGAACTCCGCGTCCGCGACGGCCGGCGGGGTCACGGTGACCGCGACCGCGAAGATCAGCCGGATCGTGTGGTCAATGGGGGATGGCACAACCGTGACCTGCAACGGCCCCGGCACGGTGTACCAGAAGTCGTACGGGATGAAGGAGTCGCCGGACTGTGGCCACGTCTACGAGCAGACCTCTGACTCGATGGCGGGCGGCACGTTCAAGGTGACGGCCACGGCGACCTGGACGGTCGGCTGGCAGGTGGCCGGGGGCGGCGGCGAGACCGGCCAGCTGACCGAGGTCCGCAACTCGCAGGTGGCACTGACCATCGTCGAGTCCCAGGCCGTCAACCAGTAAGTTCTGCGAAATCGAAGGGCCCGACTCGGATGGAAACGTCAACGCCTCCCTCGTACATGCCGCCGATGCCGGCGGAGCGGCAGCCGGATCTGGAGCCCAGCCGTGGCACCCGGAAGCCGCACTCGCGCCGCAAGTGGTCGGTGGGCGTCTCGCTGGTACTGGTGACGCTGCTGGGTGCCATGACCGGGGCGGTGGTGGTGGCCCGTGCCGGGGACCGTGTGAACGTGCTCGCTGTCGCCCAGGACGTGCAGGCCGGGCAGACCATCACCGACCAGGACGTGAGGTCGGTGTCGTTCGCGGAGGATCCGGGTCTGTCCCCGATCCCCTCGTCGCAGCGTGCCTCGGTGGTGGGGCAGCGTGCCGCGGTGGATCTGCGGCAGGGTTCGCTGCTGACCCTCTCCCAGCTGCGCCGCGGCGGTGGCCTGGGCGATGACAAGCAGCTGGTCGGTGTCGAGGTGAAGAAGGGCTTCGCCCCGGGCAACGGCAGCCTGGCCAAGGGAGACAAGGTCCTGGCGGTGATCCTCGACTCGCCGCAGGGCGACGACGGGAGCAGCACGGGGGCGTCCGGCGGGAAGGCGTCGTCGCCGTCGGCCGATCCGGAGCAGATCGAGGCGACCGTCGACAGCGTTGGCCGCGTGGATGCGACCGGCACGTTCCTGGTCAATCTCATCGTCGAACCCTCCGAGGGGCCGCGGCTGTCGGCGACGGCGGCGGCCAAGCGTCTGACGCTGGTGCGTCAGCCGCTGTCGAGCGGAGGCCACTGATGTCCTTGATCGCTCTGGTGTCGGCGAAATCGGATGGGGTGACGACGTCGGCCGCCGCGATGGCGCTGGGCAGCCGCCGGCCAGTGCTGCTGGCCGAACTCGACCTCGCGGGCGGCAGCTTGCGCCATGGGCTGCTGCGCGATGTCCCGCGTGGCGCCAGCCGTGAGCGCCTGGACCGCAGCATCGGTCTGCACCGCCTGCCGCAGGCGGACCTGGCGCGGGCCGAGGACGCCGACTTCAGTCCACAGGTCGCCCAGCACTTCTGGCCGATCGATGACACGAACTACCGGGTTGCTCTGCCTGGCCTGCTGGATCCCCGGCAGGCGGCGTCGCTGACGTCGACCTGGCCGGCGCTGCTGCAGGTGCTGCGGCGGGCGGACCTGCAGCAGCGGTGGGACGTGATCGTCGATGCGGGCCGCGTCGTCCTCGAGGGCGGCCGGCTGCACCCGGTGCTCTCCCCCGCCCTGGTGCTGCGGGAGGCTGACATAGTCCTCCTGGTCACGCGGACGACGGATGCCTCGCTCGCGCTGGCGGCCCCCGTGGCGCAGGCGCTGCACAACGATCTGATGCACAGCGGTTCCGGCACGCGGTCCCTCGGACTGCTGCTCCTGGGTTCGGACTTCCGCCCCGAGGAGGTTCAGCGGAGCCTGGAGACCCCGGTGCTGGGGCAGCTGCCCTGGGACGAGGCGTCGGCTTCCTGGATCGAACGCGGCGGGCGTATGCCCCGCGCTCTGGGCCGGGGCTCGCGTCTGTTCCGGGCGGCCGGTGAGGTGCTCGATCCGCTGCGCCAGCACGCCGACCGACGTCGTCTGCACCTGCAGATGCGAGAGGCCCCGCCTGCACCGGCCGTCCCGGTCGCTCCCCCGGCTCCGGCTGCACCGGCCGCGCGGATGGTCCAGCGGTTCGCACAGCGGGAGAAGCCCCATGGCTGAGCGCCGAAGCCGGAATGGCACGCCGGTCAACGGCGCTGGACCGAACACGACGCTGCTGGGCAGCCTGCTGACCGATCCCTCACGCACCAATCCTCAAGGGCCTTCTGGCCGGCCCTTCCCGCAGGCCGCGCCCGTACCGCCGCAGCAGTCTGCGGCCCCCGTCGCGCCTGCGGGCCCGTCGGACGTGAGCGTGGCAGCGTCCCTGCCCGGCGTGCTGCCGGTGCCGGCGGAGAAGATCAGCGAGCTACGGCAGAAGGTCGCCGACGACGTCGACGGCATCAAGAAGGAACGCCGGGCCAAGGGCGAGACGCTGGATGCGGGCGCGCTGGAGCAGGTGGTCCGTACGCAGATCCGGGTGCGGGTGGCGGAGTGGGCCCAGGAGTGGTCGTACGAGAACACGCCGCTGACAGGTGAGCAGATCACCGTGCTGCGCGGCGAGCTGTTCAACCTGTTCTTCCTCGCCGGGGCCCTGCAGCAGGTGCTGGAGCGGCCCGGTGTGGAGGACATCCTCATCGACGGCCCCTGGATGTATGTCGACACGAACGGGCAGGGGCGCCAGCGGCTGCGCTCCCCGTTCGCGTCCGACGAGCAGGCACTGGAATGGGTCAACCAGATGGCCGCGATGTCCGGGCACGGCGAGCGGCTGCTCTCCTACGCGTCGGGCAAGGTCGATTTCGATCTGCCGGACGGGTCCCGTGTCGCGGCGACGATGCTGACCGAGCCGCACCTGGTGATCTCGATCCGCCGTCATCTGCTGGAGAAGGCCACCCTGGACGACCTGGTGAAGTGGGGGTCCATCGACACCCTGCTGCTGGAGTTCTTCCGGGCGGCCGTCCGGGCGGGTCTGTCGATCATCATTGCCGGGGACATGGCCTCGGGGAAGACGACGCTGATGCGCGCCATGGGCCGCGAGGTCCCGGCCAAGGAGCGGCTGGCCACCTTGGAAAGCGAGCCGGAACTGCGTCTGAACTACGACGAGTACGGGCAGCACGCACACACGATCGCGTTCCGCTCGCGTGAGGGCAACGGTGAGCGGGAGGCGGCGGGCCGGGTCACGCTCAGCGAGCTGGTGGAGACCTCCCTGCGCTACCGCGCCAGCCGTGTGATGGTCGGTGAGGTCCGCGGCACCGAGGCCGTGGCGATGCTGAAGGCGATGATGGCGGGCGGCGCCGGGTCGATGTGCACTCTGCACGCCAAGGACCCGGAGTCGGTGGTCGACCGGCTCATGGTGCCGCTCACCGAGGGCGGGCTGAGTGACAGCAGCGCCTACCGGCTCATCGCGGCCGCTGTCGACCTGATCGTGTACGTGGACCGCGTCGACGAGACGGACATCGGCGGGGGCGAGCACCGGTTCGTCACGCACGTGTGGGAGACCGCCGGTCTCAGTGAGCGGGCCGGTGTCGCGCTGACCCACCTGTTCGCGCCGAACGAGGAGTTGAGCGAGGCGCGGGCGGTTCCGACGTCGTCGGCGATGAACGGGCGGCGCGCCAAGAAGCTGGCCCGGCACGGTTTCCCGGTGACCTGGCGGGGGCTGCGGCCGCGCGGCACCTGGGCGGCGCTCCGGCTTGTCGGCGAGGGCCAGGGGGCATCGTGAGCAGTTCGTATCTGTCCGCTCTCGGCATGGTCGCGGGCCTGCTGGTGGTGCTCGGGCTGTCCGGTCTGGTGGCCTGGTGGCGCGGCTGGTCGCCCTCCTCGTCGAGCCGGCGGGGCAAGCCGACACTGGCCGACCGGGCCCGGCAGGCGGTGGCCGAACTCCCCGCCGTGTGGCGGGACAACTACCGGCTCCTGCTCGTCGTCGCCGCGGTCGTGGGTGTGCTGATGTGGGTGATCACGGGCTGGCCGGTGCAGGCACTGCTCGCCGCCACGGCCGTGGCCGGGCTGCCGTTCGTCCTCTACCCCGGTGGCTCCGAGCGCCTGGAGGTGGCACGGCTGGAGGCGCTGGCGGAGTGGCTGGGGCAGCTGGCCAGCGTGCGCAGCGGCGGCAAGAGTCTGGAGACGGCGATCGTGTCTCTGGACAACGTGCCCGCCCTGCTGCGCCGCCCGGTCAACGTCCTGGCCGAGCGCCTCGCGTCCGGGGTGCCGGCGCGGCAGGCCTACCGTCTGTTCGCCGACGACCTCGACTCGAGGATCGGGGACGACATCGCGCAGCTGTTCATGGACCACGTGATCTCCCGTGGTGCGGGCCTCTCGGACGCGCTGGGCGCGCAGGCCGCGCTGGTGCGTCGGCAGGCCGCTGAAGTGGAGGACCTCGAGGCCCGTCGCGCCGACTCCCGGGCCGAGACCCGGAAGGTCTCCCTGTTCGTGTTCGCGGTCGTCGCCTTCGTCCTGGTCAACGGCTCCTACTGGGCGCCGCTGGCGAACGCGCTGGGGCAGCTGGCCCTGCTGGCGATGGGCGGGCTGTTCGCCCTGCTGCTGTGGTGGCTGCGGAAGGTCGCGGCGATGAAACCCGAGCCCCGCACCCTGCTCGGGGCCAAGGAACGCGAAGCGAAGGAGGTGCGGTCATGACCCTGTCTGTGCCGGGGATGCTGATCGGCGCCCTGATCGCCCTGTCCGGGGCGCTCGCCGTACGCGCCTTCCTGCCCAAGCGCGTTCCCCTGGACGTCCTCCTGGGCCGCACCCCGGCCGCGGGCACGCGCCCCGGGGGCGGGCGTGTGGCGTGGACGGACCGGATGGGGCAGAAGCTGGTGTCGACGACCACGGTCGCCGACCGGCTGCCCGCCCAGGACCTGGCCGTCCTGGAGATCACCCCGGCCCATCTGCTGGGCCAGTGCGCGCTGTACGCGCTGATCGGGTTCGTCGGCGCACAGTGGCTCGTCTTCCTGGTCACCCTCGGCGGCACGTCCCTGCCCTGGGTCATCGCGCTCGCGCTCGGGCTCGGCTTCGCCGCGTTCCTCGCCCTGCAGCGGCTGAAGGACTATCGCGGCAAGGCCCAGGAACGGCGCCTGGAATACAGCTACTACACCGCCTCTCTGCTGGAGCGGGTCGCCCTGGCCCGCAACAGTGACGCCGGTGCCCCCGAGGCCCTGGACCGTGCGCTCAAATCCGGCGACGGGCCGGCCGCTGTGCGTATCCGGGACGCCGTCGAGCACGCGGCCCTGTCCGGGATCAGCCCCTGGGACGCCCTCACCCGGCTCGGTGACGAACTGGGGGTTCCCGCTCTGGCCCGGATCGGGGCTTCCCTGGGACTGGCCGGTGAGGAGCAGGCGGCCGTCTACGAGCAGTTGTCCGCGCAGGCCGTACGCACCCGCGAGTCCCTGTTCGCTGAGCGGAAGAAGAAGGCCGGCGAGGCCACCGAGAACATGCGGCTGCCCGCCCTGGCGATCGTCTTCCTGATGGCGCTCTTCCTCATCGCCCCCCAGCTGATCCGTGTCATGAACTTCTGACCCCCCGACCCGGCCTTGACCAAGCCCCCTCTGTCTCGACCCTCCTGGAGGTTTCCGTGCAGTCCCTGCAGACCCGCCTGTCCCGCGTGGCCGACGCGCTGCGCTGGCGTATCCGCCTGATCCGCTCGGCCCGCGGCGACGCGGGTGGCGCCCTGGAATGGGCGCTGGTCCTGGTGGGCGGCGCCACCCTCGTCGGCCTGGTGTACACAGCCGCCAACACCAAGATCACCGAGAAGGCCGCCCAGATCCTCGGCTTCTGAGGCCCCCAACATGACTCACCGCCTTCTCCCCCGCATACAGTCCCGACTCGCCCGCCTCGCCGACGTCCGGCGCAGCGATCGCGGGGCGCTGTCACTGGAACTGTCGATGATCGTGCCGCTCGCGTTCCTGATGCTGTTCGGCCTCATCCAGGGCGGCATCTGGTTCCACGGCCGGTCCGTGGCTCATCACGCCGCGCAGCAGGCCCTGGACGCGCAACGCGTCTACGGCGCACCGGACGGCGCGGGCCAGGAGGCCGGGCATGAGTTCCTTGCGGGCATGGGCGGTTCGCTGGCCAACCCTCAGATCCACGTGAACGCGGGAGCGGACACGGTGAGTGTCCAGGTGGAAGGGGACGTGATCATGCTGGTGCCGGGGTGGCGAGTACACGTCTCCCAGACTGTGCAGGCCCCTGTCGAGAAGTTCCGCCCATGACCCGCATGCCGAGGTGTCTTCTCACCAGGAACTGCGGGCGCTGCGGAGTGTTCGGTGACCGGGGTGGTGCGGCGCTGACCACGGTCATCATCGTGCCGGTGATCCTGATGCTGTTCGGGCTGATGATCGGCGTCGGCCGGGTCGCGCTGGCCGAGGGCGCCGCGGACTCTGCCGCACGTGATGCCGCCCGGGTGGCCTCTGCGGCGAAGGATCCCGCCAGCGGTCAGGCCCAGGCCCAGGAGGCTGCCCAGACCAGCCTGGCCAACTCCGGCATCCACTGTGCGCACATCGACGTGAGTATCGACGCCAGTGCGCTCGCAGCTGGCGTGGGCGAGTTCGGGCAGGTTTCCGCGACCGTGTCCTGCACGGCCCCACTGAGTGATCTCGCGATTCCTGGGATCGGCGGGTCCAAGACCCTGACCAGCACCCAGTCCGCGCCGGTCGACACGTGGTCCGTGCATGGGCAGAGCCGGCCCGCCGGCCGCGTGACCGGGTCGCACCCTGCCGACCGCGGAGGTGAGAGGGCGTGAAGGCCCGCGTGGCTGGTTGGTGGAGGCTGCGCCGTACCGCGCTGCACGGTGACCGGGGAGGCCTGGAACTCTTCTACGCCGGCGTCATCCTGATCGGGTTCCTCGTCATCGGCATGGTCGTCGACCTGGGGCTGGCGCTCAACACCCGCTCGGACGCCTTCTACATCGCCCAGTCCGCGGCCCGCACCGGCGCCCAGCGCATCGATGCGGGCGAGGCGATCACGGGTGAGGCCATCGTCATCGACCCGGACGCCGCGACCGCAGCGGCCCAGGACTATCTCGCCGCCCAAGGCGCCCAGGGCACCGTGACCACGTCCGGGGACGGGCAGAGCCTCAACGTCACTGCCAAAACCACCTTCCACCCCTACGTTCTGTCCTTGTTCGGCGTGAGCTCGTGGACCTTCACCGGTCACGGCAGCGCCACTTTGCTGCACGCTCCTGGAGGCTGACCGCGATGGCCCGCACGAATCCCGGCGCGACATCGTGGCCCAGGGCCCTGGCCCGCGGCCTGTTCGCGCTCGTCGTCCTCGCCCTGCTCGTCGTGGGCGTCCCCTTGCTGCTGCTGAACGTCGGCACCCTGCCCCATTCCGTGCCCGACGTCAGCTCCTGGCGGGACGTCCTGCAGTTCCACGACGACGACGGCACCGTGCTGATGACGGTCATGACGATCGTCGCCTGGTTGTTGTGGCTGTGGCTGACCGTGCCCGTGGTCATCGAGACCGTCGCGGTCGTAGCCCGCCGGACCACTCCGCGTCTGCCGGGCATGGCCACCGGCCAGAGACTCGCGGCGTTCCTGCTGGGCAGCATCATCCTGGCCTCCCCCGCAGCTGCCGCCAGCGCCGCCACCCCGGCCGCCGCCGCAACCGCCCAGGTCCTGCCCACCCAGACCGCCGGGACAGACTCCCACAGTGCCGCCCACGCAACCGTCACGAAGGCCGACACCGGCGTGCAGGCACGGCAGCCGGGGCAGATCACGCTCTCCCAGGACGCCACCTGGTGGGAGCTGTCCGAGCAGCTCCTGGGCGACGGCGCCCACTTCGAGCAGCTCCAGCGCCTCAACCCGGGCCTGACTCCCGCCGACGGCGTCCTCACGGCCGGTACGACGCTGCGCGTCCCGGCCGGCGCCGCCACCCCGGCCGCGCAGACGCCAGCTGGCAGTCCGCAGGTCCACACGAGCGCTGCCCGGGGTTCGGAGCACGAGGCCAGCACGTCGCAGTACCGGGTCAGGTCCGGGGACAACCTGTGGGACATCGCGCACCAGGAGCTGGGCGACCCCACGCGCTATCCGGAGATCGTCCGCGCGAACCCGGACGTGATCGAGGACCCGGACCTCATCTATCCGGGCGAGAAGCTGTCCATCCCGGACCAGACGGCCCGTCCCGCCCCACAACCCGGCGAGCACGACCACGGCCGCGGCCAGGAGAAGCCCCGCCAAGGGCAGGGGGACGGGCCTGCGGCCGCGCACTCCGAGTCTCCCCGGGCCAGCGAGGGTGAGGGCGGCACCCCGGAACAGGAAGCCGGCCCCAGCCCGTCCGCGAGCGAGAGCCACCGTGGACAGGAGACCGGCACCAACTCCCCGGACCAGTCGGCATCGAATGACGACCCGGGCGTCGGCATCGGCGTGCCCTCCCAGACCGCACCGCCCGAGGACCCCACCGCCAGGGCCGGCGCCCGCACGCCCTCCGCACCCAACGCCTCGACTCCCGCCCCCGCCTCCGAATCCACTGCCGCCGAAGGCCACAGCAGTGCCCACGACGCCGCGCAGGACGCAGAGTCGGGCCCGGCCGTCACGGTGATGGCGCTGACCGCGGGTGGATTCGTCGCCGCCGGAGTACTCCTGATGCTGCGCCGCAAGCGGACTCTGCAGCAGCGCCGCCGGCGCCCAGGACGCCGGATCGCGATGCCGGGCGGGCGCGCCGCCGCAACCGAGTGCACCCTGCGCTGCGTGGACGCCGTCGAGGAGGTCGCCTTCCTTGACGCGGCCCTGCGCACCCTCGCCCACCACTGCGCCGAAACCGAGCGGCCGCTGCCCGCCCTGGCCGCCGTCCAGTTGGGCACCGAGGGCATCCTGGTCCACGTGGCAACGGGCACCGACGACGCCCTCGCTGCCCTGCCGCCGTTCACCGCCACCGAGGACAACCCGCATGTGTGGTGGTGCCCCACCGACACCAGCGACCTCCTGGACGCCGAACTGCGCGGACAGATGGACGCCCCCTATCCGGCGCTGGTCGCGCTCGGTGACGACACCCGCGAGGCCCTCCTCCTGGTCGACCTCGAGCAGTACGGGGCCGTGCACCTCACCGGCGCCACCAGACTGCCGGTGCTGCGCGCCCTTGGTACGTCGCTGGCGGTGTCCCCGCTCAGCTCGGACCTGGAGATCGCGGTCGCGGGCGAGGACAGCGCCCCAGGCCTCTCCCTCATCGACCCGCGCGTCACGCCGTACCCGACGCTCGCCGACGCGGCCGATGTCGTACGCGACCATCACAGCCGGCAGCACTCCGCACTGTCCGGCAGCGACAGCGCGGACCTGTCCGCCGCGCGGGCCGCGGACACGGTGGACGAGCTGTGGCCGATGGTCGTCCTCGCCGACCTCGACAGCTGCCCCGACCCGGAGTCTGCCGAGCAGTTGGCCGAGGTCCTCCAGCAGGAGCCGCGCACCGCCACCGCCATCATCACCAGCGGACACGCCCCCACCGAGGGCATGGAGACGGTGTGGGTCCTCGACACAGACGACGACACCCATCCCGTCCCCGGCACCCACCTGCGGGTCCGGCTGGTGGCGTTCTCCGAGGAGGAGTACGCCGACGTCGTCGAGAGCGCGCTGACGTCCAGCTCGGAAACCGACGTGGCCCCCGAGACGGCCCCCTGGCCGACACCGGCCGCGTTCGCGAAGGCCGAGGAACCTCCCGCTGCTCCTGCAGCCCCGGCTGTCACCGAGCCGATGCCGGAAGCAAGGGAGTCGGGCAGCCTGCTGGCCCGCCTCGCCGATCTCAACGACGACTCCCCCACCGGCGGCCCTGCATCCGCAGACCCGAGTGGTTCCGCCCCGGCGGCAGAAGACCACGGCGACAGCACGGCCACGGGAGGCGTACTGCCCGCTGCACTCCCTGCCACTCCCGAAGCGCCCAGTCCGGCCGGCCCGCAGGCAGACGCCGCCTCCCCCAGCCGGATCGTGCTGCCCGCCACGACCCCCATCGCCCGGGTCAACGCCCGCCTGCCCGAACCCGTCAGCCCTCCGGCCCCGGTCCCGGCCGACCAGGCGCCGACACCGGTCAGTGCCGGCGACAGCCCCACCCCGCCACCGGCGACCACGACCGACGCACCCATGGTCCGGGTACTGGGTCCGATCGACCTGACCGGCGCCCGTGGGCACATCGACTCCAACCGCCGCACCGTGGCCATGGAACTGACCTGCTGGCTCGCCCTGCGCACCGACGGTGCAACCCGCCACGAACTCGACGAGGTCATCGCGCCCGGCGGAGGGCGCGTGGAGAACAACACCCGTAACGGGCGCATCCGCGAGGTGCGGCGCTGGCTCGGTGAAGACGACACCGGCAACCCGTACTACCCGAAGCTCAACACCCAGGACGATCGCAAGCACCGCCTGGTCGGCGTCGTCTCCGACTGGCACCAGTTCCAGGACCTGACCGCGCAGGCCGCCCACCGTGGCGGCGACGAGGCGCGCGCACTGCTGCGACGTGCGCTCGAACTCGTCCGGGGCCGGCCCTTCACCGGGATCCCGCCGCGCCGCTACGTATGGGCCGAGAACCTCACCCAGGACATGATCTCGGCAGTCGTCGACGTGGCCGACGACCTCGCCGCCCGCTGCCTGGCCACCGGCAACGCCCAGGGCGCGCTGTGGGCGGCGGGCCGGGGCCTGGACACCGGCCGCGAGCGTGAGGTCCTGTGGCGTCACCGCTTCGAAGCCCTGGCCCGGCTCGGGGCACACGACGAACTGGAGGCCGCCATCCAGCAGCTAACCCAGTACCTCCTCGAGGCCGACCTGCCCATGGAAGCCGAGACCGAGCACACCATCCGCCGCCTGGACGCAGTACGCCGCTGACCCCGCACAACAACGCAGGGCCCCGGCTGCGCCGTGTGCCGCCGGGGCCCTGCGTGTTGCTTAGGTGTGATGTCTCAGCACGTCGTGCCCCGCTTCGCCACCCCAATGTGGTGCAGGCCGTCAGACAGTCTGGGCCTTCTTCACCAGCTTGTTCACCGTGGACTGGTCAAGTACGAGTAGGCGGGCGGCCGCAGACTGGTTGCCCCCGCAGAAAGCCACCACTTCGGCTACGGCCTTGGCGCGCTCAAGGGCGAGCTGGTTGGTCTCCTCCTCGGCCTTCTTCCACTGCCTTCCTGCCTCGACGGCCTTCATTGCGCGGCTGGGGAGGATGCCATCGCTGTTGATGATGTCGGCCATCTCGTCAGCGACGGACGGAATCAGGTTGTCCTCATCGTCCAGGGCATCGGGGAACCATTCGCCCTCGTCGATGGAGGAGCGTTCCAGCAGCACCTGCACCTCATCACCGTCTTCCGTGGCAACAAAGCTGTAGGCATCAGCCCGGCGCCCGCCCATGGAGCTGTACGCGACGTCGCTGTAGTCGATGGTGGTGAACTCGCCGCCGGAAGTGAGGACGAGCAGGTCGTCGCGGCCGTTGTAGAAGTCGATGACGTCGGCGCCGGTGATGGGTCGCATGATGATCCCTCTGGGTCGGTGGAGGTTGGTCACCCTCCCGCCCCGCGACTATGGCACCCCTGCCATAGTTAGTCAATGGTAGGGGTGCCATAACCATAGAGCGGGAGGCCGCCGCTGTGGCACCAACCTCATGAGCTGGCACACTCAGGCGGCCGCCAGGACTCCGGCGAGCGCACCAGCCAGCAGAAACGGACCGAGCGGGATCAGCAAGCCTGGACCATCTGTTCGCCATCTCAGCCGACGCAGGACACCGAACATGCCAGCCAGCGTGAAGGAGAGGAAGGCGCCCAGGAAGAGGACAGTCCATCCGTACCAGCCGAGCACCGCGCCCGCGGTCAACGCCAGCAGCACATCACCGAAACCCATCGCGGCCGGACTGATCAGGAACAAGGCGAACAGGGTGCCGCTGAACGCGAGACCGCCCTGGACGGCATGTGACCACGAGCCCACGTGGCCGGGCAGGCACGTGGCCACGCCCAGCGCCGCCCAGGTCACTCCCGCCGTGGGCAGGGTCAGCACGTGCGGCAGCCGCTGCACCGCGAGGTCCACCAGCGCCAGCACGACGCCCACCGGAATGAGCAACAGCCACACCGCCAACTCAGGGCGCCAGCCGGTGACCGCCGCCAGCGCCCCGCACACCACGGCCACCATCGCCACGGTCCACCCCACGGGTTGACCGAATGGGACAAGATCGTGGGAGCAGCGCGGCAGCCCGATCCAACCGCCTGTCTTCCCCTCCAGCCGGTGGCCGTGGGGGCACTGGGTCTGCCACGGCTCTCCCGCCGGAACGGACAGCCGGTACACCGCGCGCGGGACCAGCAGGCTGGCACTTGCGCCCCACACCGCTGCCCCAGCGGCCAGCGCCGCCGTCATCACCGTGGCTTCCTCCCCCCGGACGTTGGAACACGCTGTCCTCGTCGGTCATCGTTCTACACGATCACCCGCACCGAGCGGCCTGGCACGTCCCGCAGGTCGGCCACGATCGCACCGGCGCAGACAGCGGACCGTCACACAGCGCGAGCGTTTTCCACCCCCCCCAGCAGCCCTGGCGCCGTTCGCCGGGGGCACTCTCCGCGGTGCCGCTGCCGGGGGCCGGCCAGCAGTCCGGCCGCCACGCAGACCGCAGGGCTGGGTGGAAGATTCCACCCCGGTCGACTCCTGCCGCAGTCCCTGCCGCCCGCGTTTTCCACCTGGCCGCTTCCTCGTTGCACGACCAGGATCCCTGGGCAGCCGAACCCCACCGGTAGCTCTGCCGGCACCTCGACGAGCAGCACGAGAACGCGGGCGGGGTATACCCCAAACGGTGACCCGCACTGGAAAAATGCAGCTCACAGCGTTCCACCCTTGATTCAGTGCCAGCATCGCTTCGGCACTGGCCAGTCCGAGGCCCGTCGGCCACGAGGCAGGTGCGCAGCATTTCCTGATGCGCGCACGCGGGATCGGGACGACCAAGGGGTGGGGTGGAATCCGTGGATTCCACCCCACCCCTTGGTAGCGGCCCGGGTAGTTCGTTCGCGTTCCACACCGGTGGAAACGTCAGACGCTGGCGGCCCGCTTGATCTCACCGAGGTACTTCCGCACGGTGCCCTCCCGGTAGCCGCAGCGTTCCGCCAGGATCGGGGCCAGGGCCTTCGCTGAACGCTCCTGCTCCTCCAGCGGCAACTGTCGGTAGTGGAATTCCACCCGTGCCGGACCGGTCAAATGGGAGCCGTCCTCCGGCTCCGCCTGCCGTTCCTCCTCGCTCTCACGGCTGTCCGAGGCGGGTTCCTCGGCGTCGAACTCAGCGTCGGGCTCGGCTTCATCACGGGCCTTCGGAACGCGCGCCTGGACGACGCTGCGGCCACCGCTCTCCAGCCCGGACGCGTGGACGGCGTACCGCTCCGTCTCCTGTGTTTGAAGCTGGTGGTCGGCGTCAGGCCACAACGGCATGTCGGCCCATTCCTGGCCATCGTCCTCAGGGCCGCCCTGGAGGAAGCCCTCTTCGAAGGACTCTTCATCACCTGCGAGGTCGCGGGTCACCTCGGCGGCCTGGCCGCCCTCGGCTGTCGCGAGCGTAGCTTCGAACTCGGGGTCGTAGGCGTTGCCGTACGGGACCTCGCCTTGCGGAGCGAACCACTGGCTCGGCGCATCGGGCACGCTCACCGGTGCCACCGCAGCTGCCAACGGCTCCTCAAGCTCTTGCACTGCCGGCTCTGGCGCAGCGGGCAGCATCTGCGGATCGACCCCTGCCGCGGCGAGCCCCGCCGGGGCCGTCTGCGCCAGCGGGACGCCGTACCGGGCCAGGCGCAGCGGCATCAGCGACTCCACCGGTGCCTTGCGGCGCCAGGCGCGGCCGAAGCGCGAGCGCAGCCGCGCCTGATAGACGAGGCGTTCCTGCTCCAGCTTGATGACCTGCTCGTAGGAGCGCAGCTCCCACAGCTTCATCCGGCGCCACAGCAGGAACGTCGGCACCGGCGAGAGCAGCCAGCGGGTGATCCGCACGCCCTCCATGTGCTTGTCCGCGGTGATGTCCGCGATCCGGCCGATCGCGTGCCGGGCCGCCTCGACGGAGACCACGAACAGGATCGGGATCACCGCGTGCATGCCCACACCCAGCGGATCCGGCCAGGCCGCCGCGCCGTTGAAGGCGATCGTCGCCGCCGTCAGCAGCCACGCCGTCTGGCGCAGCAGCGGGAAGGGTATGCGTATCCAGGTCAGCAGCAGGTCCAGCGCGAGCAGGACACAGATGCCCGCGTCGATGCCGATCGGGAAGACGTACGAGAAGTTCCCGAACCCCTTCTTCAGGGCCAGCTCACGGACGGCCGCGTACGAACCGGCGAAGCCGATCCCGGCGATGATCAAGGCACCGGAAACGACCACGCCGATAAGAATGCGGTGCAATCGGGTCAGCTGCAGTGGCGCAGCCACGTGTTCTTGCCCTCCTTCAAAGCCTGATCGTTGAACGGGATTCACACTCTCACGCATGGCGCCAGGGCGGGACAGTCCAAGCCGTACGCGTAGGCGATCGTCGATGAAAAGTGATCGTTTTTCCGTGTTTGGCTTCGGGTGGCACAGCCACGGAGGGACAAAGCTCACCCGCCGACGCTCGTCCCTCATGGGCGAGACAGGCCTGCGCTGTCGCCGCAGCCGTAGCAGCAACACCGTGCCGACCCTGGCAGCGCTGGCGGCTAGCCTCCGAGAGTGACGACGAATCTGTTCGATGCGTTCGAAACCAGATCCAGCGGAAGACGTTGCGAAGCACTTCGTGCAAGTGTGGGAGAAGGCCGTTCTCCGGCAAGCTGAGCGCGCGCGAGATCCGCCGACACGACGAGTTGGACTCGCGCAACTACGAACACAACAAGGACTTGAGTCCGCCCGCGTACAGGCTCGAGGCCAACTTCCGCAGCAGTGGGCCGAGGAGCACATGCTCGTCTGGACAGCGCACCAGTTGGAGCGATGGCGACTATCGCTGCGAAGACACATGAGTCATCTGGGTACTCATGCAGCCGTTTCGTCAGGCGGCGTTTCCATTGAAAACGGGGTGGGCCAACGTCCAGGCCCACCCCGTTTTCAATGGAAACGCAGAAGGCCTCCTCAGTCCTTGCGCTGTACGAAGCCGAGCGCGGTGGCCACCTTCCGGTAGTCCTCTGCCGGGTAAGACTTCGGCAGAAGGATCGGGAGGGGGACGCCGTCCTCGTACATCTTCTTTGCGTCCACGGAGTAGCGGACGAGCGGAAGCAGGACCGACGCGTACTCGGCTTGGGCCTGCGCGGTCGCGCGTCGCGCCGGAGCCTCCTGATAGCTGGGTGTGGGCGTCCCTGTCAGCACCAGGTGGTTCATGGTCGGCCGGCCTGGGACAGCCCGCTTGTTGGCGTTCTTGTCACGGATGTTCTGCAGCTCGTCCAGGAGCGGGACCAGCAGGTTGATGTCCTTCGGGTCGGCTCGAACTGAGGGGATCACTTTGTCGTCCTCGTCGAGCATGCGCGCGACGGAGTAGACCATCTTCCCGTAGGACGCAGGGAAGTCGACGTTCCAGACTTCGTCGTCACCGTCGTAGTTGTGCATGACGTCCATGAACCAGTCGTTGCGATCCGGGTCCAGGGCAATCAGCGTGTCCGTACCGGCCAGGCCGGGGTCGCTGGGGATCAGGCGCAGGTTCGGAATCGGTTCGTAGAGGTTGTTGCCGTCCTCGTCTTCGCCAATCCAGTAGCGGGCCGGCAGAACGACTTCGTCGAAGGTGGCTTTGCCTTCGATCAGATCGATGACTGTCTTGCGGCCCTCGAGGTCTTCCGGGGCGTAGCCGAGGACCTTGGTGCCGGACATGTTGGCGTCCAGATCCCAGAAGGTGTTCGAGTAGCCGCGCAGCGCCATGGTCACCGACAGAGAGGTGCCTGTGGTGGACTTTGTGGATCCGCCACACGCGATCAGGTAGGCGAGGATCAGGGGCCAGTTACGCCCCCGAGGCCGGAAGCGGGAATCGACGGCCGTTGTCTTGGCAGTCATCGACTGCCTCCGGTGGCGAGCAGGCCCATTTCCTTCTTCTCCCACGCGGTCTCCGGGACGTACTTCGCGTACTGCTGCAGGAACTTCACATGCCCGATCTCGATGGGTCCCCAGGACTGCCGTCGTGACGAGGTCCGCAGCTCGCACGTGGCCAAAGCGCTCGCGAAGGCAGCGATCCGCTGGAGATCTTCGTCTCCGGACTCAAGTACGGCGTTGTAGTAGGCGCCAGCGCGTGTCTCCTCCAGCTGCTGCCGACCGACTCGACGCAGCCAGGCGAGGGCCCGCTGCTGGGCAGGGCCTTGCTGCGGGGGAGCCATGGTGGCTGTAGCGAGGACGCGGATCAGCATCTCGTGCGTCTCCGGCGTCGCCAGGTCCACCGTCTCGACGAGGTGTTGGCAGGCAGCGTCACGGTCAGCAGCTGCGGTGGCTCGGTCCTGCTCGAACTGATCCGGTGCAGGCTTGCCGTCGTCCTTCTGCCGTTGGCGGGGCGGGGCCGGGTTCCCGTTTCCAATGGAAACGGGAACCGCACTCCCCACTTCGGAAGCCTGGCCGCTGGCCGCGTTTTCATCGGAAACGGCAACCGGCGACGCCTGCGAGGGCCGACTGCCACCGGCTGGCTCTGCGGGCTCCTTCTTCCGCGCGAGGATCTGCGCCTGAGCCGTCGCCGCGAGCACGCCGTCCTGCATCAGCGCCAGGGCGTCACGCTGGTCGGCAGGATCAGTGAAGGTGAGTAGTTTCTCGGCCGAGCTGATCGCGAGCTTCCCCTGATGCAGTACGTCCAGGACAGCGGGGTCCAGTTTCAGGAGCTGCACCCTCTTCCACACAGTCCCCTTGGAGATCGACCCCTCAACGGTCTCTCCGACCTTCTCGGCGATCTGCTCGTACGACAGGCCCTCTTCACGCAGCGCCTGGTAGTGCTCGGCCTCTTCCAGGACTGTCAGCTGGGAACGGCGCAGGTTCTCGATCAGCGTGATGAGGCGAGCTTCCTCCACCTTGTCATCGCGCAGCAGGCTCGGGATGGTGGGCAGCTCGAGGAGCTGGAAGGCCCGCCACCGGTGTTCACCGAAGAGGATCACATTCTCTGCTGTGATCTTGTCTTTGGTCTCGGGGTAGTGCTCGAGCCACACACCGGCCCGGATGTGGGCGATGTCCTGCAGCAGCCCGACTTCCTTGATGGTGGCCGCGAGTTCGGCGATCCCCTTCATCTGGCGCTTGTTGAAGGGGTTGGGGCACAGACTCGTCAGCGGGAGTTCGAGGCGGTCGCCGCTGCGTACTTTGTCCTCGTAGAGAGCTCCAAGGGCACTTGGCTTGGTTTGCACAGGCTTTGTGCTCTTTCGTGCGGGCCTCGGGAGTGGACGGGCCATTGTTGCTCCAGGACGACGTCGGTAGTTACGGACCGAGACTAGCGTTTCCAATGGAAACGTCGACGTGCGGACGGGTGGGCGTTTCCATTGGAAACGCCCACCCGGGACTGACAGTTAATGTCATTTGTTCCACTAGGTCACGAATCCCGTCTGCCCAACTGGCATGGATGCGGAACGGGTGCGCCTTGGCCGTCTTCTGCCCGACCGCCAGTGCCGACGAATGAGTACGCGAACGGGCTCCCTACCCGTGCTTTGCCGGGAGGTCGGCGCACGGGATACGCAAGCCGTTCGCGCAGACCTCGGTGACGACGGCAGGTTCCACTTCCCAACAGTCGGCTACGTGCGGGAGCACACACGCCGGGCAGAGTGACGCACGCCACAGAATTTCCTTCCTCGGGAGTGCTGAAAGGGGGGCCCTGCCGGGCCTTGTAGTAGAGGCACTCACACCAACCACAGGAGGCGCGCCCCAGTGGGCTCACTCAACTCACCGTCCTCACCCGGGCTGCCCGGATTCGACTACATCGACCTTCCCTACCCCGTGGCTGGCATTGCCGCCCGGTTCCCGGTGATAACAGGCAGCTATCCGCCGCGGCACGCTATGTCCTCTGCAGAACAGGCCATGATGGCCGCTGTAGCCACCGACATGTGGCGCCGCACCTTCAGGTTCAGCATCCCTGAGATCAGTGCCCTGGAAGGCCAGCACGCTGCGGTACACGGCCACCACAACGTCGTCGAGCATGTAGCGCGAACCACCCTCGGTCTCCGTAACACGGGCACCGACTGCTGGCGCGAAGCAGTCTCGACCGCGCTCATGAGCGACTGGGTGCCACTCCTGGGGGAGGACAACTCCCGCCTCCTGGTGCCCCAGCGACTGAAGCAGGAAGCCGAGCAGGCTCATCGCAACATTCAGCCCTTATGGGAACGCAAGGTCAACGGCCACCGCGTGACCATGCTCGACACTCCCACTACAGACGGCCTCACGCTCGCAGACCTGGCTGTCGACACCGCAGAACCGGACGGCGACCTTCTCCGAGACGCTATCGATGAACCCCGCGTTCGGGAGATCCTCGCCGAACTCGACGCAGACGAACGCGATGTGGCGCTCGCCTACGCCCGCAACCCCACCATCTGCTCCTGGACCGAAGCCGCTCGCTACACGGGAGCTAAAGACCCCGAGCGATTCGGAGAACGAGTCCGCCGCAGGCTCAAGCGCCTGGGCGATCGCCACGACCAGCACACACCCATGCGCGGCACGAAAAGCGGAGCAGGCAAATGATCACAGAGTCCGTTCAAAAGCCCCTGCCGGGGACCCCGCAGGCAACCTGCCAGATAGCAACCGAACACACCGCATGTACCAGTCAGTTCGTGGGCCGACAAAGCCAGAACGTGCTGCAGGTCTGCATAGGCTCGCTCCGACCTCCCCTGCCTGGCCTACTGGGGTGTGCTGCCGGCACCCTCACCACGACGACGGCCAACACGCCTCTCTCACCCGCGCTGATGTGGCCTGTCGTCGTCCTCACTCTCGGGTTCCTGGCATACGACCTCGGGGTCCGGTGGCTGCACAGCTGTAGACAGTGACCAATCTGCCGAGCGCCCTCGCTCCGAAGTCGGGCAGCAACCAGCGCCGGGGAATGCCAGGACAAGGCGCGGGTGACCCGCGAGGCGGGTGCCGGTCTTCCGTAAGAATCGCCCCGGGGAGTACCAGGACCTGCTGCTCGAACTACGGCAGCAGGAGGAACATCCGGGTGATCCCCCAACGCAAAGAGGCCTGTATGCCCGACGGTCGGAAGATCTCAGGGCCTACAGGCCTTTGATGTGCTCGGTGATGTCAGGCCGCCCAGGTCGCAGGCGCGCCTTCTTCAGGATTGAGGCCGACGGCGGTCCTGGGGGCGACCAGGTGCCTCATGGCGGTGATCGGGACGGCGCCGGGTTCGGTGCTGGCTGCCCTTCCCTGTCAAGTTGATCTGTTCAGTTTGAGGGTCGGAACGATCAGTCTTCCGGTGCCGCTTTCTCGGGGTTCGCGAGGAGATCGAAGAGGTGCTCCGCAGGTGCTCGGATCTGGTCGTCCGGGTAGCCCTGATCGAGTGACCCGCATAGCCAAAAAAAGGAGGTCGACCCGCCGGGCCAACCCCCTGGTGCATCAGATCCCCCTGGCCTCGCGCCAGACCTTGAGCTGTGCGGCGATCTTCGTGTCCGTGTGGAGCTTGCCGGGGGTGCCGGTGAAGGCCCGGACAAGCTCGAGCATGACGCGATCTCCCCGCTCGGTGAGCTTGGGCGCCACGAGCTCCACCAGCTCGACCCACTTCGCCTGCGGTAGCGAGGCGCCCAGCTTCGTGATGATCGACTGGAAGGCGAAGGACCGGAGCGCGTAAGCGGCCTGAGGTCCGTCGAAACGCTTGATGAGCTCGATGTAGTACGGCTCGGCGTTCCAGGCTACGCCGTGGCTGTTCGTCAGGAAGACGTTCACGAGCGTGGCGACGTAGGGGGCCGTCAGGAGCTCGGGCACCTCACCGTGGCGGCCGACGACGTCACGGAGACGCCGCGCGACCGACGGCTCGTTGTAGAAGTTGTTCGTCCCCTGGTGCGCGCGCGTGAGGTCGTCGAGAGTTTCCTGGATCTCGACGAGCCGGTCGGACTCGGGGAGGTAGGCCGCGCCGCCGTCGACCAGCTCCAAGAGCTCCTTGGCCCGGTCGGCCCGGTCCTTGTCCGCGTTGGCCCGGAAGCGCGCGAGCTTCACTCCGAGCTCGCGGCGGGTGTCCTCGCTGATGAACGGCCAGAGCTCGGGCCAGACCAGCCGAACGTTGTCCAGGACGTGTGGGTCAGCCGTGGGCGGTGTGTAGATGCCGAAGAGCCCGTTTGCCAGGTTGTTCGCCTGCTCCTGTGGGAGCCCACCGAAGAATGTGGCTGCGTTCTTCAGCTCGGCGTCGGCGAGTGCTGCGGCCTTGACATTATGGAGAAGCCTTCCGATCTCCGCGACAACGGGCCGGGTCTTGAGCTGCATGACTTCCCGGATGCAGGTCTGCAGCCAGTCGGCGAGCTTCAGGCCCGTCAGCTTCTCCACGTTCGGATGCGCGGCACTCGCATGGTTGCGCATGTAGTTGATGTGGGTCAGCTGCTGGTGAGCGACGTCGCTGATGAGCTGGATCTTCTTGGCGGCGTCCAGCAGCGCGGCGTCGTTGATCTTAGAGAGGTCGTCGCGGGTCTGCAGGGACGCCCGACGGGCCGGATCGGCCTCGGCGAGATCGAAGAAGTAGGCCACGTCGAAATCCGCGACCCGGTCCCGCAACTGGGTGATCGTCTCGTCCCAGAGGTAGCTCAGAGCAGCGTCGAACAAGCCGGCTGCCCCGGCGAGGATCATCTTGGAGATGTAGGGCGACCGCGCCAACTGCTCGGCGTCGAGCTCGCCGAGGATGTCCGGGGTGTTCTTGAGCAGGACGTGGCGGTCGCTGGAACTGACGATGATGCTGTCGGTCGGCAGGCCCCACTCATCGAGCACCGCGAGCATGAACTCTTCGAACGCCACCAGGTCAGCGCGCGCGGCACTCACCAGATCCTTCCGCTCAGCGGATGCAGGCAGGTTCTGCGGGGCGTCAGCGCTCATGGAATGTCCTTCACGGGTTGAGGTAGCTCTCCCCGGAGGCCGTCGACGGCAGCAACAGAAGCGCACCTCCCCGGCGAGGCCCTTCGAGAGTATCTGCCGAGGACCTCCGCGAACACGCTATTTCCTTGGCCAGCAACGCAGTTGACGCGGTCTCTGCGAAGGAACCGACCTGCTGGCGAACAGTCTTGGGGCGAAGTGTCGGCGTACACGTGAACGCGCCCAGCCGCGTACGGGTGACGTACAGAGTTCTTGATGCGCTGCGTGCCAACCCCCCGGCACGCAGCTGGTCCAACGTTCGATCATGGCAGTGGGGGAGGCTGGTCCGGCGGGCGATGTTCCGCGCGGCAGTCTCCTGACACTTGAACTCACGCAAGCATCAGGGAAGTGCCCAGACCAAGGTGCCGTCCCACTCGCACCCCCAGACCTGGTCTGGTCCGAATTCCGTAAGAATGCACCCCATGCCATCACAGCGCGCGGGGTGCGGGGGATGACACCGCAGCTCACCGCCGAAAACGAAGCACTCCGCCAGCAGCTGCAGCTGCCGCCGATGAAGAGACCGAACAGATACGGGTACAGGCTGCAGGTCTCGGCAATGTCCGACGCCTTCCTGCCGCCCACAGTGGTACGGCATCGTACAGGTCATGCATCAAGAGTCGGGCTGGACCGCGCAGGTGGAGCGCCCGGCGAAGGCTACCGGACGCCTCCATCGGCGTCCTGCTGCCGATGGCCGGTTCACAGTCTGGATCAGTCCTCGTCTGGCACAGCCCATGCACCGTCACGACCAGACATCGCAACGAAGTGCGGGTTTCCGGTCTCGGCGGTCCGTGTCAACTCGTCGGCTCCGGCGGCGTCGCCTGCTGCCCGAAGGGCCCGTACCAGGTCGTGCACGCAAGTGGCCTCCTGCCAGGCGTAGCCTCCAGCGGCGTAGATCGTCCTGGAAGCTTCGAGCTCGCGGCGCGCATCCGCCGCTCTGCCGGTCTCTCGGTACGCGACGCCCAACAAATGCCCTGCCGCCGCCTCGGCGTGAGTGTCGCCTGCCTCGCGGCAGGTGCGTAGAGCGTTCTCCAGTGCTGGTACGGCCTCGTCGGCGAGGCCGGAACGCAGGTCCAGCCAGCCGAGGTCCCGGAGGGTGTGCGCATGCCAGAGGGTGTGGCCGACCTCGGCGAAGACGGCGAGTGCCGCCTCCGCCTCCTCACGGGCGCGGTCCATGTCGCCGAGACCTGCGAAGAGGCGGATACGGGCGTTACGCACGCGCCCGGACCACAGGCGCTCACCGAGCTGGTCGAAGATCTGCAGGGCACGTTCATAGCTCGCGAGTGCGGCGGTGCGCTTTCCGAGTAACCGCTGTACCCGCCCCTGGACGTACAGCGTGCGGGCTTCCCACATTCGGTCGCCCAGGTGCCGGAAGCCGGCGGAGGAGGCCCGCAGCAATTCCCCGGCTTCAGTGAATTCCCTCTTGTAGGCCAGCGTCTCGGCCAGAGTGCGGCGCAGTCGGGCCTGCGCCCGCAGGTCCGCGAACTCCCCAGCGATGGCAAGCGCCTCGCGCTGGCACGACTCCCCTTCGGAGGGCATGCCTTGCGCCCGCTTGATCTCGCCCAGCATCTCCAGCGCGAGGGCCAGGTGCCAGCGGTCGCCCAGCGCGCGGAACTGCTCGACGGCGGCGGACATGTGCACGGACGCCACGTCGTAGCGGCCCTGTTCACGCTCGATTCGGGCAGTGAGTGCGAGCGTCCTGGCTGCCCCGTGGGGCCCGCTGTCCTGCCCGCCACCGTCTCCAAGGGCGGCCAAGGCGCCGACGAAGTCCTGGTCGGCCAGCCGCAGTGCCGCCCGAGCACGGGCATGCGCCGACCGGGGTCCCGTCTCTGGGACGGCGAACATCGTGGTGAGGGCCTCAGGCGCTAGGCCAAGATCGTCAAGGAAGTAAGAGGCGCACTCGGCGATCAAAGGCGCCACCTCAGGCAGCCCGACCTGGGCGGCCAGGGCATGTACCCACATCAGTCTTTCCGCCTCGGTGGAGAACCATTCTGCGGCCGGCTGGCTGGCTACGCCCGCCGCGGGAGTTACAGCCTCGCGGGCGGCGAGTTCGGGCGCGCGGACCGCGGCGAGCCGCAGCGCAGCGTCGCGGTAGCCAAGGACCACCCTGCGCTCCGCCAGTCGTCGTTCCTCCGGCGGCAGCTGAGCGTACTGATCGCGGGCGAAGACGCGGATCAGATCGTGCAGCCGGTACTCGGGCTCCGGGTTCGCGGCGTTTCCGCCTACTTCCATCAGCGCCGTCTCCATCAGCTCGTCCAGAGCACGGGTCGCGGCCGCAGCGTCATCGGCGACCAGCCCGACATGCCACTCGGTCAGCCGCCCGCGCGGCAGCCCGCCCAGCCCGCCAAACACCCGCTGAGCGGGCGCCGACAGGTCGCGGTGACTGAGCAGCAGACATGCCTGCAGGCTGCTGTCCTCGTATGCGAGTTCACGCAGGCGTGATTTCTCGTCCTCCAGCCGTGCCCTCATCCGCCGGAGGGTGAGGTCGGTGCGGGACTGCAGCCGGGCGCCGACAATCCGCAGGGCGATAGGCAGCCGGCCACAGAAGTGGACGATCTCCAACGCAGTGGCGGGATCCTCAAGAACCCGCGACCGTCCGGCGTAGTGCGAAAGGACCGCTAGCGCCTCGCCCTCTTCCGGCAGGGAGACTCGGATCTCCTCACGGTGACTGATGTCGCCAACCGAGAGGGCCCTGCGGCTGGTGATGACGACCGCGCATCCAGGACCGGCCGGGATCAGGGGCCTGATCTGTTCGGTGGAATGTGCATTGTCCAGTAGTACGAGCGTCCGTAGCCGGCCGACCATCGACCGGAACATGGACGCTCGGTCGCCCACGCTGCGCGGGATCTCGGCCGGGGCCACCCCGAGACTGCGCAGGAAGTGCTCCAGCGCCTGGGTGCTGGAGACCGGCGCGGTGCCGTCGCCTCGTAGATCGATGTAGAGGCGCGCGTCCGGAAAGCTGCCCTTGACCTGGTGAGCAGCGTACAGGGCCAGCGTCGTCTTCCCCGTGCCGGCCGCCCCGTGCACCACGACGACCTGCGCCCGACCGTGGCCGGGGTCCGCAGCGTTCAGGGCTGCACCGGCCGGTGCGACGTCCTCCAGCATGCTGCAGAGCGCGCGGGCCAGCGTCGTGCGTCCGACGAGGACGGGCGTGGGTCCGAGTTGGTCGATGGCCGGTCGGTCGTCGGCGGCCTCGCCCCGGCTGACTCCAGCGCCGCGCTCGGCTGTGAAAGTCAGAACGGCAACCGACCCCATGGCCGCAACCATGCCCCCGACCGCCCATTTCACAGGAAGCCCGATGCCAAAGAGGAGATCCCCGAGCATGCCGCCCGACGCCGCCACTGCAAGAGTTGCCGGGACCAGCCAGCGCCGCTGTCCCAGGCCCGCACGCACCGCTGCCATCCGACTCAACCCCCTCGCATACTCACGTAGTTGGATGATTTCATGGTCGGCGCGTGCATAACAGCAGTGCCCGCGCCACCGGCTGTGAGACTGGCGGGCGGAAGCGACGGATCATCGGGGGGCCTTCCTTCCTGCTTGAGGTTGGCGGTGCGGGGACCGGCGGGCGTATTGAGGGCGCGCGGAGTGCCCGTAGTGGCGGCCAGGGCGGGGCGCCGTGGCGGCGGGCCACGTAGATCAAGTACCTGTTCCTCTCGGGGTTGGGCAGTCGAGCGGGCAGCCCAGCACCGCGCGGCCCGTACCGACGTCCAGGCCGAATTACGTTGGTGGTTATGCCTGGCATCGTGCGAAGGTCCCGGGGGATCCAGAAGAGGATCGCGTTCGCAGAGGTGCGGGCGTCGGTCTCCGAGTCGGCCTGCGTCTCGTAGCGGTCGGCGCGCTCGCCGCCTCGGGACTCCGGGCTCAGGACGGTCAGCGGCTGCTGGCCGGTCCATTGCTTGGCCAGCAGCCGGGCGACTCGGGCCGCCAGGACGGGACGGGCGCGCTCTTCTCGGGGGTGGGGCCGGCGAGGAAAACGGACGGTCCGGCCGGGATGTGCTCGCGGGCCCCGTGGCCTTGATGAGGGCGCGATGACGTTGGGGTTGTCTGCCAGGCCGACCAGTGCGGTGAAGACGGGTACCGCTTCGGTGCCGATACCTCGAGTTTGTTGTCCGCGGACAACAAGCACTCCACCGCGAAGGGCTCCCGGCAAGTGCGGCACGGGAGGCAATCAACACCGTTGAGACCCGTGGCAGCGACGGCGTCAGCCGGGGGCGGAGGTAGAGTTCCGCCAGCCATGAACGCGGGTCATGGACGCCGTGTGCAGGGCTCAACGGGTGAGGTTGGCGAGGAAGGACTCGGCTGCCGACCATGGGGTCAGCTCGATGCCGAAACCGCTGTGTGCATCGGGTCCTTGTATGTGGACCAGCCGGCCGGACAGGTAGACGACGTCGCCGGTGCGGAACGCCCCGGTGTAGGCACCGAGATAGCTGCGAAGGTGGGTGATCCGGCGGGCGAACACAGACGGCTCGTCGACCGTGGACTCCGTGACCGTGTCCACCTCGATCCCGTAGACCGCCGGTGTGACCAGGCCCTCGGAGTGATCCGTGATCCGGGCCAGGACGGAAATCGCTCCTACCTCCTTGGCCACCACCCCAGCGAAGGTCCGGTCGCCGTCGGCCCTCAACGGCTCACAGTTGATGTGCGCGCCCGCACCGGCTGTCAGGCCCTGCAGTTTGCGTGCCTCTTGGCGCATGAGTGCGTCGAAGCTTCCTCCCACCATGTACTTGGCGCGCCGCACGTACAGCCGGGTGAGGGTGTCTCCCTCGTAGGGGTGGATGAGGGTGCGTTCGGCGAACAGTGCCTGCGCCGCCTCGTAGCCGCGCGGCCCGTAGCAGACCAGGTCGATGTCGGAGCGGGCGTTGCAGGCGCCGACCATGAAGGAGCCGGTCACGCCGATGACGTCCGCGGCGCCGGCCGTGACAATCCAGTTGATGATGGCGATCAGGTCCTCGCTGACCGCTGTTTTGTTCAGAAGGCCAGGGTCTTGGTGGAGTGCTGCGAGGGTCTGGCGGCAGGAGTAGTGGGTGACGATGTCTTCGCGGGGCACGCCGGTGATGACGCACCCTACGGCAGGGGAGTAGATGTAGCACTCGGGCCGGTCGGCGAGGATCCCGAACGCTTTGGACACGACGCTGTTCTGCCGGTACGTCTGGCCGAACAACAGTCGGTCGCCGCGGGCGTCGGGGTAGTACTTGACGTATCCCAGGAAGTGCGTGCCCGGGTGGACGTCACCGATGACTTTGAAGATCACACCGGCGCGGTCCAGGAGGTAGTCGCGGTCACGGATGGTCGCCAGCGCTGTGCCCAGCGGCGAACTGTTCGAGGCTGGGGAAGAGGGCGGTATCGACCGTCCCGGTGCGCTCATACTGCTCGAGTCCCTTCGTGAAGAGGTGCCGGCGGTACTGCCACTTCAGGTGCTTGTCCGTGCGGGAGGGGTCGGTGGGCCGCATCAGGGCGAGGAAGAACAGGGCCTTGACGAGCAGGTAGGCGCCCAGGTTCTGGCTGACCGGCTGTCCGGTTGCGTTCAGGCTCGTGTCGTCCAGCACGGCAAGGTAGCGGTGGCGCTGGGCGGGGCTGGCGGTGTAGCCCTTGCTGCCTCCCTTGAAGGCGATGATTTCCAGGGCCGGGAGGACGTCGTATCCGAGTGGCACCAGGCCGTGGTGCTGCCAGTCGATGACTCCGGCCGACAGGACGTTGGGCAGCCCGTAGTCGAGGTGGCCTCGCACCAGCGGGACCGTGCCAAGGCGGCCCAGCGCGTGATCGAGCGCGGAGCGCGTGCGGGTGTTGTCCAGGTCGGGGTTCTCCTGGAAGACGTTCTGGGTGAACCCGGCGCGGTCCAGCCACTGCCGCAGTGAGCCGGGCACGGGCTCGACACGGTGGGCGGCCTGGGCGCGTAGCAGCCGGGCGGCGACCTGCGCGGCGGTGTCGGTGACGTCGTCGTGCAGGGCGCGGCCGCCGTCCAGTGACGCCACCGCCCTCTCGTGCAGGGTCTGGTCGCCCAGCGATTCCTCCACGACGTAGTAGTGGCCGTCGTCGGTGACGCCTTCCTCCAGGACGTGCGGGACCGGATAGTCCAGGTCCGCGATCCGGCGCTGGAATTGTGCCTCTGCTTGGAGTTCGGCTCCGCCGGTGCGCCGGTAGAGCGTTCCGTCGTCGGAGACGTACACGGCGCCATCGGCGGCGGTCCGTTTCTTGACGAACCGCCAGTTGGTCTCGTTCATCTGCTCGCTCCTTCCGGCTCCGCTGAGGAGCCGTGGGCGGTCGGGTGTTCGGGGATGGCCCGGGACAGGGTCCGGACGTCCATGACCCAGCGCACATCACCCGCCGTGATGCGGCGCCGCAGTTCGGCGGGGATGTCACTTCCGGGTGTGTCGGGCCGTGCCAGGTGGGCGCGGCGCCAGAATTTCAGCAGGGCCGGGAGCTGTGCCGGGGGGATGCCCGCCCGCAGGTGCAGTGAGCACAGTGGCAGGAACCAGGCGAGGAACTGCTCTCGTTGCGCCGGGCTGACGCGGTGCACCTGGCACAGCCGCTGCAGTGCCGCGGTGTCGTCGTACGGTATGCGCCCGTGCAGCGCGTATCGCAGCCGCGTTCCGTTGTGCCTGCGGAATGGGGTGCCGTAGGCGGCGACGTTCGCCGCGGCGTTCTCGGTGAGCGTCATCACCGGGTGCGCGGCGTCGTGTGGGGCGGCGGCGGCCAGCACGGCGATGTGCAGGCCGGCCCGGGGGTCCAGGACCAGGCCGTGGAGTCCGAGCGGCGTGAGGCTGATGCCGTGGTCGCGGGTGCGGGACAGGATCAGCCGCTCGGGGACGTTCTGGGCGATGGTCAGCAGATGGCCTGATGGCCGGGCCCGATGAGCGTGGATGTCGTCACGTGCGAGCACGGGTGTGCCGGGGGGCCGGTCCCAGACCAGCAGCCGCCGGGTGTGGGGCCTGAGGCCCTGGTTCCCGCATGCCCGGCAGGCGTGGGCGACGGCGCCGGTCATGTGACCGCAGCGGGCGCAGCATCGGACTGTGGTGGAAGCGATCGCCAGGGTGCCTTGTGTCAGGAGGTGTTCGGTCATCTCCAGCGCGAGGGCGGTCACGACGGGCGCGGTGTCGGTGAGTACGCCACCGGCTGGGGCCGGGCCTGGCGCGTACTTGGCGGCGATCGTGTGGTCCTCCCGCTCTCGTCGGCTGATGGTTTCCCTGTCTGGGGCGTCACGGTGGCGGAGGTCTCCGGCCAGAGTGACGGTGTTCCACAGATGCGGGACCGGGCCGGCGCCAAGAAGGGTGTTGAGTGCTTCGGCCGCGCGGATGCCAGCCGCCTTGCCCGGCCGTTCGGCGATGGTGAAGGGGCCGTTCTGCACGGGCCCGTTGAGGTACAGGACGTTCATGGCCGCGGCCTTCCTCAGCAGTCCGGTTGGATGGTGCCGCGGGCGTGGAACTGGCCGTCGTCGGCCTGTTCGTAGACCAGGACGGCGGCGTTGGGTGTCTTGCGTACACGGGCCTCGTCGACCAGTTCGGTCACCGGGCGGCGCTCCAGGACCGTGCGCAGCGCGAGGATCGCGGTGTGGTGCGTGAACGCGACGACATCCGCCGCAGGCGCGGTGTGCAGGCCGTCGACGAACGCCGCAGCCCTCTCCAGGACGCCGCAGGCGAGGGACTCTCCGCCGGCGCCGGGGGGCGTCCACAGGTGCTTGCGGGTCTGCCGGTCCTTCGCCCCCTCGGGGTAGGTGGCGTACAGCTCTTGCTTGGTCATGTAGGTGGCTGCGCCGTAGTGCTGCTCGTTGAGGAGCGCGGTCACCTCACAGGGCAGGCCGGGCAGAGCCAGTGCGGCAGTGTCGAGGGCGCGGCGGTACTGCGAGGTGTAGATCGCCGGGTCGGGTCCGGTCAGGTCCGGCAGCGTCTGCTGCAGCCACAGGCACTGGAGGAAGCCGCGAGGTGTGAGGCCGACGATGTCCCGGGACAGGGCGTGCGCGGCCGGTCCGGTCCACGGACGGGGGTTCTTGTAGAAGCCGGCGTTCTTGGTGGCGTTCTCGATGGATTCGGCGTGGCGAACGAGGAAGAGCATCTTCATCCTCTCGGTGAAGGTGTCGTGCCGGACAGCACCGCGCCCGCGCGGGATGCGGGCACGGTGCTGTGAGTTCGGGGCTACTGGGGAGTGATGTCGGCGACCACGAGGAACTGGTCGGTGCGCAGGCCGTCATGACGGGGGCGTTGGTGCTTTAGAGGTGGTCGTCGGTGGGGCCGTTGAGGCTGGTGGCGTGCAGGCTGGAGTGGTCGAGGAAGCCGTTCTCCACTGCGTCCTCGCCGGGTGTCCAGGGCCGTTCGACGGGGTGCATGGTGCCGTCGTCGCCCTCGCTGGCCTCGGTCTCGTGCAGGGCCGGGGCGGTCACGCGCTCACCCCCGCGACGGCGGCGTCCAGGAGTGCCACGGCGTCGGCCTCGTACGGGTCGGCGAACAGCTGGTGGTCGCTCACGTCGAACGGCCCGAACCGCCCGGAGATGCGGTGTCCGGGCACGAGGGTGGTCTCCCGCCCGTCCAGCGCGGCGGTGAGCCGGTCGTAGTTCCTGCTGGGCGTGCCGGGTCTGGGTGTACGGGCCGAGGCGCAGCAGGGTGTAGCCGTCGCGGCTGTCGTCGCGCCGGCGGGCCTCGATGTAGAGGGCGTAGTGCGCGGGGTCCATGCCGACGTCGTCGGGCAGGGGCAGACCGGCAGCAGCGTGGGTGAGCATCGCGTAGCCGGGCTGCCAGGTGCCGAGGATCGTGGTCGTCTGGCAGCGCAGCCAGCCGCGTCCGTTGTAGCCGAGCTGGCAGCCGTAGGCGCCGGCGTGCGGGGTGTCCGGGTGGACCAGGGCGACGGCGATCATGTCGGGGCCGTGGTCATCGCCGGGCCGGGTGTGGGCGCGTTCCACGAACGGCCCGACCCGGACGGCGATGTCCTGGCTGCCGCCGGGTGTCCAGGGCTGCGGGTTGCGTACGGCGGCGAGCGTCGCACGGTGCTGGTCAACGACGGCCTGGTCCTCGAGGGAGAGGGGGCTGGGCGTGTGGCTGCGGCGACGGAAGGAGGGGCGCTTCATCGGGTGGTCTCCTGCTCGGGGTTGAGGTGGGCTCGCCCGGTCGGCAGGGCCGGGCTGAGGTAGCGGGCGGCGGTGTTCACGAAGCTGTCGTGCGCGTTCTTCGCGGCCTCGCGGGCCGTGGCCAGGTCCTCGGAGGTGGCGCACGCGTTCCGCATTGCGTACGTCAGCGTGATCATGCGGTCGGCGGCGGCGCGCACGGCCTGGTCCTCGCAGAGGACGTGCAGGGCGACCAGCGGGCGGGTGACCGCGCTGCGGGTCATGTGGCTGTCGCCGCGCAGGGCTTCGATCCGCTCGGGGCTGGCCTGCGTGATGACGGCGTCGCCGCGCATCCACAGCGCGCGGCGGTGGTCGCTGGCGGCGCAGGCGAGTGCGGTGACGGCCTCCAGGCGGTCGCGTCGGATCGCTTCGCCGTGGGCGGCGCGCACCTGCCGTTCGGCGGCGCGTTCTTGGAAGCGGCCGGAGACGATCGCGCCCAGCAGGGTGGCGACGATGGCGAGCGCTGCGGTGATGAGGGTGGGTAACACGCGGTTCCTCTCGGTGTGCTGACGGGCGGTGGGAACAGGGGGCGCCGCGCCCGGCCGGGAAGGGGCGGGCGCGTGGCGCTCGGGGGGGTGCGGCTACTGGGGGGTGTCGGTGACCACGAGGAACTGGTCGCTGCCGAGGTCCATCACGACGCGGGCGTCGGTGCCCTGGGCGCGCTGGGCGGTGGCGTATTCGTCGGCGGGCCAGGAGCCGCGGGGGTGGCTGGCGGGGAACCGTTCCAGGACGGTGCGCTGTGCGGGGAGGGCGGTCGTCATCGCGGGTCGCCTTCCTCGTAGGCGTCGAGCAGGTCGCTGATCGCGTCGGGGCTGGCGGCTTCACCGACCCACTGGCCGGATACGGTGAACACCGGGACCTGGTCGCGGTCGGCGTCGAACACGACGGCGTAGTTCCCGAACCGCTCCAGCACGAGGTCGTAGAGCACGGGGGCCGGGGCGGCCTCCAGGACCTCCAGGACGTCGACGGTGAAGCAGGCCGGGGCCCTGGGGTCGTTGGGCTGGACAACGATGCCGGTGACGCGCAGCAGGTCGCCGGGCTGGATCTCGCGCAGGAGTACGTCGGCGATGCGCGGGTCGGCGGTGGTGCAGGCGTACACGGTGTCGGGGGCGTCGGGCGCGATGGTGTCCGCGTCGGCGGGGGAGTGGATCAGGTCGAACGTCGCGGTGCCCCAGCCGGGGCCGGGGGCCGGGATCGCGTCGACGTAGCCGTCTATGGCGAGGCGTGTCTGGGGGTTCATCGGCTGGCCTCCGCCAGGGTGTTGGGGGAGCGACGGGTACGGGTCGGGCGCTTCTGTGCGAGCACCAGGAGCTCGCGATTGCGCCGCTGTTGGGCGGGGGTGAGCGGCCGGGCCTTCGCGCCGTCGCGGTGCCACAGCGGCGAGGCCGGCGGCTCCGGGTAGGCGCGGGCGTGGCCGGCGTCGCGGTCGGTGCTGCTCATGGGGTCCTCCGGCGGGAGGGTTCAGGCGTGGGTGGCGCGTTTGGTGCTCTTGGGCTGGGTGTCGGAGGCGAACCTGCCGAGGCGGGCCTCAACGGGGTTCGCGGCGATCCAGTCCTCTGCGCACGCCTTGTGCACGGGCTCCCCGGCGTGGGAGCGCATCGGCGTGGGCTTGTCGCACAGCGCGCAGGGGCGGTCCTGCCAGCGGTCGAAGTGCTGGCTGTCGCGCCATTCGAGGAGCGCGCCGGGAGGCGGGACCAGGCTCGGCTCGAACGGCTGCTTCGTCTTGCCTCGGGTGCTGGTCACGGCCGGAAGCCGGGCAGTTGCTGGAACACGCGCTCCAGCAGGTCCGGCGTCGGCTTCCAGGGCACGACCTGCCCGCGCGCGGGGACGGGCAGGGGGAGCTCTTGGACGTCGGCGAGCACCAGGTGCCAGGCGCCCGGGTGCGCCCACGGCGAGCAGAGCGGCGCGCCCTCGGGGTCCTGGTGGCAGTCGGTGATCCGGGCGACACCGACCACGGCGCCGGTGACGAGCCAGCGGTCGCGGATCGTGCGGCCGATCAGCGGGATCCGCAGGGCGGGCTGGTCTGTGGTCTTGCTCGTGTGCAGCAGCACCCAGCCGGTCCGCCACCGGCCGGGCCTGTTCTCCACCGTCTTGGCCCCGGCGAGGATGCACGCCGCGTACGGCTACCGGATGCTGATGCCCCGGATCCAGTCGCCCTGGGGCAGGGTCGCGGTGCTCATGCGGCCCGCCCCCACACGCCGGTGCCCGGACGTCCGGCCCGGCGGCCGTTGATGGACGGCACGGTGGCGTGCTGCCGTGTCGCGAGGACGGCGCGGCCGGAGTGCTTGCCGTCGTAGAGAGCGGCGTCGGCGGCCCTCTGTAACACGCTCAGGTCGCGGGAGCCGACCGAGGCCGGGGCCGCGGCGCCGACCGAGGCGGCGACAGCAACGGTACGGCCGTCGTCCAGGACGACCGGGGTGTGCAGCATCCTCACCAGCTGCTCCAGGCGCTGCGCGCAGCGGCCGGCGGGCAGCGCCAGGACCACGGCGAACTCATCGCCTCCGAGGCGGCCGACGGCGGCGCGCGGGCCCGCCCACGCGGTGAGCCGGGCGCCGAACGCGGCGAGGACGGCGTCCCCGGCCGGGTGGCCCATCGTGTCGTTCACGGCCTTGAAGTGGTCGGCGTCGACCATGACCAGCACCGTGTCGTCGCCGTGGCGTGCGAGGACCCGGCGGGCGCGGGCGGTGTAGGCGTCGCGGCGCAGCAGCCCCGTCAGCGGGTCCTTCTTCGTGGCGGCGAGCTGCCTGTGCAGCGCGACGGCGTGCACCGCCCAGCCGGTCAGCGGCACAGCGGCGGTCGTCAGAAGGAGGGTGCGCGAGCCGATTCGGCCCCGGGTGTGCAGGACGGAGTCCATACTGAGGATCTCCCTCTCGTCTCGTACGGGATGGGTGGGCCCGGGACAGGCGGTTGGTTTCCACGCCTTGGCGTCTGTCCCGGGGCAGAGCTACAGCTCGAAGTCGCCGTGGTCGGCGACGCGGAGCCGGCTGTACGGGTTGAGCGGGCGGCCGGACTTTGCCAGTGCTGCGGCCGCCCGGTTGTGCGGGCCCCGTCCCGGCCTGTGCGGTCGGGACGGGGCTGGCTCACGCGGCCAGCCGGTGAACGGCCGAGGCTGGGAGGGTCATGAGGCTGCTGGGGTCGATGGGCGTGCCGTCGAAGCACTCCAGGCAGCAGCCGAGTTTCTTCGAGAGGCAGATGTAGAACCGCCTCCGGCACTGGCCACAGGTCTGCCGAGCTGCCATCGCCTGATCGAGGGCCCACTCCTGAGCGAGCGTCGGCGTCCTCTTGGGCTTGGCCAGGTCGATGCGGAGCAGGTAGCCGCGGGTGGGGTGACGGCAGGACCACTGCGGGCGGGTCGCGCACAGCCTGCACCGCAGGATCGCGACCGGGCCTTCGTTGCCGCCGGGGCTCAGCCCCATCTCCCGTAACTGCCGCCTGGTCACGAGCCCTTCGGGCACCGTGCTGCGGTCGTACTCGGGCAGCGCCGCGTCACTGCGCGGCACCCGGGCCACCTCGCAACGGCGGTGCTTCTTCCTCGGGCGCGGCATCACCTGTTCCAGGCACCGGGCAGCCGGTCGGGGCGGTGCGGGTAGCGGGGGCCGGGACGCTGCGGGCGGGGCCGGCCGATCCGGCGGCGCGGGCGGGGGATGAGCACGAGTGATCTCCTCCAGTCGTCGGGCGGACAGCGCTGCGCCCCGCCGGCGTCGTGCTGGTGTCGGCGGGGCGCAGCGGGTGGTGTGTTCGGCCAGGCGGCCTGTCCGGTCCTCGCCCGGCCCCGGGTGCGGGGTGGGGCGAGGACCGGGCAGGGCGTCAGGCCAGCGGGGGGTGCGGGCGCGCCGTTTCCAGTGGAAACGGTCAGGCGGCCTCGTCGCTGGCCTCCGGTCGGCCGCCCAGGGCCACCTTCGAGGCTTTGCCTTCCTTGATCCGGTGGATCTTTCCTGCCTTTTCCAGCTTGTTCAGCACGTTCGCGAAGGTCGACTCCGCCACCCCGCAGGCGGCCTGCAGCTGGCCCCGCTCCACGTAGTCGATGTCGTCGGGGGCGATCTCGTCGCCCTCGTCGACCATGTCCACGTACATGGGGTCGGACTCGTCACGGAGGGCGGCCAGGACCTTCTCCTCCGACGTCAGCTCCTTGGTCTTCGGGAGGTTGACGCCGGCGAACGAGGTCCCCGCCTCGCCGGTCCCGCCTTCGCCGTCCTTCTCCTCGAAGCCGGGGATGGGGGTCTGGGCCAGCTCCTCCATGTACGCCTCGTCGCCCCACCAGGGCACGTCGGCCGGCGCCATGATGTTCTCCGGCCGGATATGCGCGGTGGCGTCCTCCAGGGTGTCGATCCGCATCATGCCGGCGCGCCCGCCCGGCGCCGCGACGTAGCCCAGGCCGAAGGTGCGGCGCGGGTCCGACTCCTCCATGGTCGGGTCGTACACCAGCGAGTCGTCCTCTTCCACCCACACCGGCGGGATCAGGGAGGGGTCGATCCCCTCGAAGCCGGGGGGAAGGTCGCCCAGGTTCACCTGGTCGCTGTCGGTACGCAGAACGATCCAGGTACCGCCGGCCAGGAGGTTGGCGCGGATCGCCTGCTCTCCGCCCAGCTGGTCCAGGTTCACGGTCTGGTTGATCAGGATCCAGGGCATGCCCATGGAGCGGGTCAGGGAGGCGCCGTCCTTGACGATCTTCACGGCCTCCTTGCGGTTCGGTGCGCCTGGGGCCAGCATCTGGGCGGCCTCGTCCAGGATCGTGGCGCAGTACGGCCGCATCGCGGACGGCTCGAAGTTCTTCAGTTCCAGGCGGGCGGCCTCTTCGATCCGGTGCTGGAGGACCCACCAGGACAGCCGCATGGCGCCCAGGGCGCCTTGCTGCGTCAGGCCGCTGTAGGCGGCCATCTTCGGGATCGCGGGGTTGCTGGCGCCCTTCGGGTCGCCGTAGATCTGGGCCATCTTGTTGGCGTGGTACGCCAGGCTGATCATCTGGCCCGTGCCTCCCTTGCCGGAGCCGGTGGTACCGGCGATCACGAAGTGGAGGGCGCCCAGCTTCGGGTCGAACAGCTGGATCTTCGCGGGGAACCCGGAGACGATCTTCCCGATGTTGACCCAGCCGCCCGGGGTGGCCTTCAGGGAGTCCAGGCCCTGGAAGTCGTGGCCGGCCTCCAGCGGGTTGTGGTCCATGACACGGATGACCGCGCGCCGCGGGTCGCGCCGTCCCGGCTCGTAGGAGACGAGGTCGATGGAGCGGCGGAGCGCGCCGGCCAGTTCCCCGAGGTTGACGACGCGGGGGAGGGCGTCCAGGTCGTCGTCAGCCACGACGCGCGCCACCTGGCCGCCGGTGTTCTCGTCCTTGCCGACCTCCTCCAGGTGCGTCTTCGGCAGGACCCGCGCCCGAACTCGCTTCCAGGCGCCCTGGAGGGTGGAGGGGTCCAGCTCCGCGCGCTGGGTGTACCAGACGGTGATGTAGGCCTCACCGGAGTGCGCGCCGTACTTGATGTCGATGTCGTCGACCGAGCGGCCGAAGAGGCTGGAGACGGTCTCCTTCGACACGTTCACCGAGTCGCCCAGGGCCGCGGTGATCCGTCCATGCCAGCAGTCCGCGTAGATCACGACGTCGGAGAGGACCTGGTTGCGGTGGCGTCCCGTCTTCGGGTCGCTGATCACGCGCCCCCAGGCCGCGATCATCTTGTCGGCCAGGGACACCGGGCCCGGGTCGCCGGTATTGGCCGGGGCGGCCTGTGGCGGCGCCTGCTCCACCTCGATCCTCCGTCGGCCGAAGACGCGGCGAAGGCGCCAGCCGGTGAAGACGACTGCGGCCCACCAGCCCAGCGACAGGATCCCGGGAATGGTGGTCGGCTCGAGGGCGCCGGCCATCAGCGCGTCGGACGCCTCGGCTCCGCCCATCTGCCCCAGGGCCAGGCCCATTCCGGTGGTGATCGTGGAGATCCCCATGGTGTCGCGGTGCGCCCGCGCGATGTCGATCCCGGGGAGCTGGTTCGCCCAGCGGCCCAGGCGGTTCATGTAGTTGGCGCCGGCGAACGTCGCACCGGCCAGGAAGCCGGCCCCGGCGTAGGCCGCCGCATTCGGGTCCAGGTAGGGGGCCAGGATGCCTACCCCGACGGGGAGGACGATCTGGAGCGCCGCGGCGGCGCGCTCCACCGGCTCCGCGTTCGGCACGGTCTTAGTGGTGGTGGACATCGGGGGAAACTCCTGTCTGGATACGGGGTGATCCGCAAAGGCGCGGCCGACCCGCAGGGTGCGATCCCCGGGCCGGCCGCGCCGGTGGTGGGTGGTGCTGGATGGTGCTATTCCTGCTCGAACCAGTCGCGCGAGACCTTCTCCAGGTCCGTCACGCTGGAGCGGTCGAAGGCTTCCTGGAACCCGGCGTGGGTGGTGCGGGCCTGGTCGCCCGCCGCCTTCGCGGCCTTCGCGGTGTCGGCCGTCTTCGACGCGTAGGTGATCGCGCCGTCCGACACCCCGCGGATGATTTTCGCGAGCTCCTGGCACTCCGCCAGGGAGTCGCGGTCCACACTCTTGGCCCCCAGCGCGTCCGCGTCGGACGCGGTGTCGTCGGCCAGTTCCTTGATGGTGTCCGCGGCCTTCTTGACGCCCTCCGCGTTGCGGGCCAGGGCCTTCTCCCTGGCCTCGGTCTTCCGGACGAGGACCTTGTACGTCAGCTCCGCCATGATCGGCTCTCCCGTCTGGTCCTACGCGGCGGGCGCGTAGGAGCCCTTGTCGTTGTAGAAGCGGAGCTCGGCCGGCTTCGTCTCGTCGCTGTCCACCACGGCCTTGTACAGCGGTGCGTACCTGGTCCCGATGTTGGTCAGGACGACCTTGCACATCTCCGCCGCCCGCTTCGCGCGCTTGTGGAGTTCGGCGGCCTCCGCCGCCTGGGCCTTCGCGGCGTCGGCCAGCTTCGTCAGCTTCGCGGCCAGCTTCTCCCCGCCTTCGACGGCCTTCGCCTGTTCGGCCAGCTCCTGGCACTCCTTCGCCTCGTCCTCCGCCGCGGCCTCGAGCGACTTGCACGCGTCGGCCACCTTGATCAGGTGGTTCTCCTTGGCCTCCAGCTTGCGTTCGTACTGCTTGAAGTTGCGCAGCTCCTTCCGGTTGATCGACCCACGGGCACCCTCCGTTCCCAGGGTCAGCGTGTTCGCGTCGATCTCCTTGACCAGGAGGGGCTTCACGTCCGTGCTCACTCCGTCGTCTCCTTCATCCGGCGGGGCGATGACGAGCGTCTGGCCGCTGGGCCCGGTGACCGTCGTCCCCCGCTGCTTCGGGTCGTCCTTCTTCGGGTCCTGCTGCTTCGCCTTGTGGCCGGTGTGCGCCTTGTCCAGCCGCGCGTGCTCCTTGCCGTTCTCCTCTTTCTTGTCCTGGTATCCGTCCTTCGCGCCTTTCGAGTACGCCTTCACGTGGTCGATCACGTTCCGGACCGCGGAACCGTCGCCGTGGCCCATCTCCCGTGAACGCTGGAGCGGGGTCCGGCTATCGGTCCCGTTCGAGCCCTGGTCGCCGTCCTTGCCGTCCTTACCGTTCTTGCCGGCGTCGCCGCTCGAACCGGATCCGCCGCCGCTCCCGGAGGAGCCGCCCGAACCCTGGCCGCTGCCGCCGCCCTTCTTCAGGTCGGCCTTCGCGCCCTGGCCCTCGTCGGCCTTGTCCTTCGAGTTGCCGGAATTACCGCCGGACGAGCCGCCCGACGTCGACCCACCGCCGCTTCCGGAGGCGCCGGCCTTTCCGTCCTTGCCCGCCTTTCCGCCAGCCCCCGCGTTCCCCGAGGAGCCGTCCTTTCCCTTGCTCCCGGAGTCCTTCGCCCCCTTGGAACTGGTGTCCTTCGACGAACCTCCGCCACCGTTTCCACTGGTGCCGCTCCCACCTCCGGATCCGCCGCTCCTATTCGTGCCGGACGAGCCGTGCCCAGCGCCTCCGGTGGCGCCGCCGCTTCCTCCGCGCCCGGCACCCGTGGAGCCGTTCCCGGTGGAATTTCGGCCTGAATTTCCACCACCATTTCCGCCGGAATTCTGACCCCCTCCACCGGCCCCTCCGGAGCCGTTCCGGGTGGGAAGTCCAGGCGATTTCATGAGCGTGGTGGTCCGGGTCTCTTTCACCTGATGCGCGCCAGCCTTGGCCTTCTCCAGGTCCAGCCGCTTGTTCGCTGTCCCTCCACCCTTCGCCCAGCGGGTCGCGCCCGCCCGGATCAGCGTTTTGACCATGCCCTCCTTGTAGCGGGCACCGGCCGCGTCGGAGCCGTCCCCGGTCAGGTCCTCAGGGGCCTTGAACGACTCGCTGGTGACGCCCGGGGAGGAGCGGTCCACCACTCCGTCGGGGTCCGCCTTCGCGGCCGGGTCGTCACCGTCCGGCCTGGCCCCGGCACCGGTCGCAGTGACCGGTCGGGCCGGCTCTACCGCAGCCATCAGGGCGGCCATGATGCCGGTGTCTCCGGCTGGCGCCGGCGCGGTGCTGGCGGCCGGCGAAGCGGGCGGATCGGGTGGCCCTGCGGGGACCGGGGGCACCGTATCGGTCGCCATCATTTCCTCACTCTCCGTGGTCGTCGATGGTTCCTTACTCCTTACCTCCCAGCGGAGAGCAGCCGATCAGCTGGACCATGGGAGTCCGATTGCGGCGCTCTCCGCCAGGAGGGAAGGAGTAATTAATCACCGTGAGTGACTACGCGTCGGCCTTCTTGCCCTTGCGTGCGAACACCGCGATGGCCAGGCCACCGCCGGCGACGAGGCTCAGCAGGGCGGGGGAGTTGATCCCACCGCCCCCTGCACTAGCGGCATCCCGGGCGTCGCCGGCAGCCTCCATGCCGGACCCGTCGACGGCCTCGTACTGCTGCTTGCAGTCCGCCACGACGTCGCCCCTCGAGGGCGATCCGTATCCCTTGCCGATCAGGCCGGAAGAGTCCTTCACGCACTTGTCGACGGCCGCCTGGATCTTGTCGGCGGACGCGGCCGCAGCCTTCTTGTCGGAACTCGCCTGCTCGTTCCTGATCCTCATCTCCTCCAGCTCCAGCTTCTTCATCTGGACCTGGAGGGCTGCGGCCTCCTTCTCGTCCTTCGCGACGGCCGCCGAATGGACCTGGAACCAGATGGTTCCGCCACCAACGATCGCCACCCCGGCCACCGCGACGGCGACCCTCCCCCGGCGGGTCAGACCGGCCTTCTTCTGCTTTGCGACCGGGGTTCCGTACGGCCCTTCATCGGCGTACGGGGAAGCGTCCTCAGCGCTATTCCCGAAGGCCATTCCGGCCGCCATTCCGGCCTGAATTCCTTCGAATACCCTCTCTTCTTCCGGTGTCATTTCAGTCTCCGTTCTTACGCGCCAGGTCGGAGGCCGCAGAGATCATGGCCTCCACACCCCGGAAAGTGTTGTCGGACAGGTCGTTCCACTCCCAGAACCGCATGTTCACGCCCTGGCGTGCCAGTTGGGTCTGGAGGTAATTCACGGCTTTCCCCCGGTCGATCGTGGTCACATGCCCGGTGGATTCCAGAAAGGTCTGGGCACCCCTGATGCACATACGTCCGGTGGGGGAGAAATCGAAGGACTGGCACCAGCCGTAGCGGGTCAGGACTTCGATCACCTGGACCAGGTGGTACGAGGGCTTCAAGGGACGCGGCTCCTGCCAGAGCCCCAGATCAGCCATCGCGGACCGGACCCCCTTGGGGATCATGCGCTGGCCCCAGGTCGGGGGGTCGGGCGCCCAGATCTCCAGGGCCGGCGGGATCACCGCGGGGGGCGCCAGCGCGGGCGCCAGAGGGATCGTCGTACGGGTGAAGCGCCCAGACTTCGGGGCTGGCCCGGTCGTCGTGGGTGCCATGCTGTGCTCCTTTCTTGCGTGAGTGGACAAGCCGAAGACCCCCGCTGATCACGCATCAGCGGGGGTCTTCGTGTGCCTGCAGCGCGTCGCGGATCTCCGTCCACTCGGGGCGATGCCCGAGCTCAGTGCAGGGAGACGAATGCGGTCGTGGCACAGGGTGGGTGGCACTCGTTTCGTGCCGGGCCCGCTGTAACCCCGCTCGGGGGCACGGTGCGGGCGAGCGGCCTGTCGGCCGTGGCCGTCACCGGACCGCGCTCGGTGGGCGAGCGCGGTCCGGGGGCGACTATGGGCGGCAGGGCGATTGTGCGGGCGGTCCGGTCAGCGGACCGTGTGCTGCTTGAGAGCGACGGCGATCTGCCCGGCGCGGTCCGTGGCGATGGAGCCGCCCTCGGACCGGACCGCCTTGGCGATGTTGGTCCGGTTCAGCGGCTCGTTCGCGGTCCGGAGCCGGTCCAGCGCGGTCCGCTCCAGGTCCGTGAGCGTGATGACCGTGAGGTCCGGACCGCCGTCCGCGTTCCGGTCCGGACCGCTTGCGCTGTCCGGCGCCTCCTGGTCTGCCGGTCCGGTGCGGTCTGCGTCCTGCGGTCCGGGAGCGGCGTCGGTGGTCCGGACCGTCACCCTGTGCGTGCCCGCCGCGCTCTGGGTGGCGGGCACGGTCCGAGGTCCCCGGTCCGGACCGGGGCCGGTCGGCAGGTCAGTGCTCTGCGGTCCGGACGGACCGGCCTCCAGGGCGAGCACCGGTCCGCCGGTCCGGTCCGTGGCTCCTGCGGTCCGGACCGGGCCATGGACCGCCTTCCGGTCGGCCGGACCGGACCGGACCGCGTACCCGCCGTGCTGGACCGGGCGGACCGGAGTGAGGCTTTCCAGCGGTCCGTTCCGGTCCATGCGGGTCAGGGTGAGGACGGTGGGGATGGCAGCCGGTCCGTGGTCGTCGGTCCCGATGCGGGGGACGACGACCCGGTGCAGGGCCAGACCGGTCCGGACCGCCTTGCGGTCCGCGAGCTGTGCACCGGCCGCGGTCCAGGCCCGGTCCAGCGTGGTCAGGCGCGGATCGGTGATCGCCAGCGACCAGGCGGTGAAGCTGTGGACCGGGTAGCGGAACCAGCGGACCGCCCCGATGGAGGGCCGCGCCTTGGCGACCTTGCCGTCCTCACGGAGCTTGCGGCGGTGGATCAGTGAGGCGTACAGCTCCCACAGCACCATGCCGACGATGCTCATGGCGGCGAACGCCACCGCCTTCGGGGTGAAGTGCCAGTAGGTGATCTGCTCCGTCCAGATCTCCTTCTTCTCGTCCCAGACCCGGCTGCCGGCCACCGGCTGCCCGGAGGCGTGCCAGAAGTTCATGACCGCCGCCCCGAGGGCGAAGATCCAGGTGGAGACCCGGTAGAGGGTTCCGGCGTCGCCGCCCTGGCGGGCCTGGTGGTACATCCAGCCCACGAACGCCGTCGACAGCTCCCACGCGGCGGCGAACAGGATTGTGAACGGGACGACCCAGCCGAGGATGTCTTCGGCGAATCCGGCCTGGCCCGTCCACGCGACGGCCATCGGGGCGGTGATCGGGCCGATCACCATCAGGCGTTCCGCGTTGACCTTCACGAACTGCTTCGCGCGGTCGGTCACGGACGGCTTTCCGGAGCGGGAGGCGGCCCGCAGCTCACGGGTCTTGGCCTTGCGTGCCTCCTTCGTATCCCGGCGCTCCCCTTTCGCCTGGAGCTTGAGGCGCTTGCGCTCCAGGGCGCGCTCGGTGCGGTCAGTGGCACGCTTCATCCGGGCGGCGGCTTCGGCCACCATGTCGTCGGCGGCCTTCAACGTGACGTCCGTGTCCGCTTCCCGCAGCCGGGCCTGTGCCAGGGCCTGCTCGGCTTCCTTGAGCTGCGCGTCCCGCTTGGTGCGAGCCGCGGCCAGGATGCGGTCGGCCTCCTCACGGGCGGTGCGGGTCAGTCGCTCGGCGTCCTCGGCCGCCGTCGCCCGCAGCCGGCCGATGTCCTCCTTGGCGAGCGCGCGCGTACGAGCCGCATCCACGCGCGACGCCTCCCGCTCGCGGGCGGCGTCCTCACGCAGGTCGGTGGCCGCCTTCTCCGCTTCCGTGCGCAGCCGCGCGGCCTGGGCGTCCGCGCTCTCGCGCAGCCGGTCGGCCTCGCCGCGCGCCCTCTGAAGGACATGGTCGGCGTCGATGGTGGCCCGGGTATGGGTCTCCGCCGCAGTGCACTCCGCCGCGAGTAGCTCGGTGCGCGCACTCTCCGCGTCGGCGAGAACCTGCGCGGCCTCCGCCTGCACGGTGTCCGCCTTCGAGGCCGCCGTGGTCGTGACCTCCTGCGCCTGGTCGCGGGCGTCGGCGAGTAGCTGCTCGGCAGCCGCGCGGGCGTCGGCGAGGACCTGGTCGGCGTTGCCGGACGCCGTCGCCGTGACGGTGTCGGCCTCGCTGCGCGCGTCAGCGAGCAGCTGCTTGGCCTTCGCGTCGGCGTCGGCCAGGACCTGGTCGGCGTCGGTGGCCGCGCTGGTCGCGGCCTCCGTGCGGACCCGGTCGGCGTCCGTCGCGGCGACGGCCAGGAGGCGGGACTGCTCCGCGGTGGCGGCCTCGGTGATCGAGGCGGCCTCGAAGTACGCGCCGTCCAGCAGCTCGGTGCGGGCGCGCTCCGCGTCGGCGAGGATCCGCACGACGTCGTCGGCGGCCTGGTCCCGAAGGTCGGCGGCGCGGTCGGTGGCGTCGGCCAGGACCGGGTCGGCCTCCGGGAAAATCAGCGGCACCGTCTCCTCGGGCGCGGCGGCCTGGGCGGGAACGGAGGCCGGTGTCGCCGGTGCCTTGGCGCGCCCGTTGCGGGGCTTCGGGTTCGCCGCGGGGCGCCGGCGGCGGGTGGCGGGCTTGGTGGCCACGGAAAGTCCTCTCTCTTCCGGGCGCCTCCGAGAAGGGGCACCGTGGATCTGCGGCGGTGGGTAAGGTCGTGACCAGGCCCTCCGAGGCCCCGGCAGCTGAAATGCCGGGGCCTCGGAGGGCCGTCGTCTTGGTGTGGTCAGCGCCGGGGATCAGGCAGCCGCCGCGTCCTGGCTGGGCCCGTAGGTGCGGGCGAACCGGGCGCCCGCGGTCAGCAGGGCGGTGATGTCCGCGTGGTTGCGGTGCTGCCGCTCCGACCAGGGCGTGGCGCGGGCGGAGTCGGACCCGGTGTGGGCCTGGATCAGCCGGTCCAGGACGAAGCCCGCCACGTAGGCGGTGTCCGTGTCTCCGTGGGCGCCGTCCTCGCCGACGTGACGCAGCGCCGCGGACAGGGTCCGCTGCGGGTCGGTGCCGCTCTCGTCGCGGACGAAGCGGATCAGCGCCCGGAGCATCGCCTTGACCGTCATGGAGTCGTCGTCGGCGAGGTCCGCGCCGGCCGACCAGTCCTTGCTGTAGTCGTAGGCGCGGATCCAGCCGTCCTTGTCCAGCAGGGCGATGGTGGCCTCCAGGTGGCGGGCCACGGACTCGCCGGAGGACTTCTCGCCGGACGGGCCGATCCACAGCGGCTGGTAGGAGTCGGCGGCGAGTTCGGCCGCCTTGCTCAGCGTCACGTCGGAGAACACCGCAGCAGTGGAGGCGAGGGCGGTGATCGTCTCGGTCATGCGAGCCTCATTCCTGGGTTCGTTGGGTGGGTCCGGGCTGTCCGGCTCCCCGTCACCGCCCGACCCGGCCGCCACGGTGGTGGGCGGTCGGTGCGGGCGGATCAGGCAGCCGTCAGACCAGGGCGGCGACGGAGCGGTGCGGGGCGACGATCCGGCCGTCGGGGAGCAGCTCGCCGGTGTCCTCGAACAGCAGGACGGCGTTGCACAGCAGGCTCCAGCCCTGCTCCGGGTGGGCCGCCACGACGTGCGCGGCCTCTCGGTCCGGGCTGGCGGCCGACGGGCATTTCGGAGTGTGCGTGCACAGCGAGTCCGGCAGCCGTCGGGTGCCGGTGACGGTCGGGGTGGTGCGGTCCATGAGCTCTCCCGGAGAGGAAGGGATCCCGAGGCTTTCCCGGGCTGGAGACGTGCGAAAGGCTGGCCGCCCGTCGTGCGGGCGGGCAGGCAGTGGCAGTGCTGCGGGACGGGCCAGAACTTGGCCGCCGCTCCCGTCCAGCGGTCAGGCGGCGGCGCGCTTGCGGGCGGCGCAGCGCTTCATCCGGCGCCGCTCGTCCTCGTCGGTGCCGCCCCACACGCCGTGCTCCTGGCCGCTCTCCAGCGCCCACTGCAGGCAGCGCTCCATGACCGGGCAGCGGCGGCACGCGGCCTTCGCCTCCTCGATCTGCAGCAGTGCCGGACCGGTGTTGCCGATCGGGAAGAACAGCTCGGGGTCTTCGTCCTTGCACACCGAGTGGGCCCGCCAGTCGGTGTTGACCGGCAAGTCGGCGGAGGGCGCGTAGGTCGTGCGTACGATGGAGCGGTTCATCAGGGCCTCCCAGAAGGTCCGTACGGAACAGCCCCAGGGGCGCAATCCCTGGGGCTGTTCGCATGTCTGCGGCCAGACGGCCGGAGCGAGGGGTGAGTTCCCGGCGCCGTCGTCCCCGCCCGGAAGGGGGCGGGGACGACGGGCAATGCCGGGGGAATCAGCGGCGGTTGTTCTCCGACCGCTTGTTCTGCTCTGCGTTCTTGCGCGAGAGTTCAGCGCGTTCCGCGTCGGTCAGGCTCATGATCGCGTTCATCACTTGCCTCCCCGTGCCCGGCGCAGCGCCTCATCCATGTCCGGGTCCGAGTCAGTGTTGCCGAGCGGGCGTGCGATGCTGGTGGGCATCAGGTCCTCCAGTCAGGTCCTGGACAGCCCCGGAGGGTCTCAAGTCGCCGGGGCTGTCGTGCTGTTCAGGCTGTTCGTACGAGCAGCCACGGCCCCGGCCGCCCCCTGTTGAAGCGGGGCGGCCGGGGCCGTGGTCGTTCGTGCGGAGCGGATCAGCGCGCGCGGCGCTGGGGGTGGAGCGGCTTGAGCGGCACCGGCGGCGCGCCCAGCGGCGCGTCACCGTCGGGCAGCTCCGCGCGGCGGGTGTCCGTGTCACGGACCGCCGACTCGGTCGACGCCCACTTCATCTCCCGCAGCAGCCACAAGGGCCGGCCGTCGCCGGGCTCGTCATCCGTCGTCACCGCCTGCTTCTGCGCGGCGATCTGGCTGACGGCCGGGGCGGGCGCGATCTTCGGCTTGCGCAGCACGTTGGTCGGACGGCGGTGGCCGGTCTCCGCGTGGCCGTCCTCCAGGCGCTCCTGCCACTTCTTCACCGTGACGTTGACCGTGACTAGGCGGTTGCTGCCCTGGCAGCGGACGGCTGGAGCCTTGCCTGCCAAGCCGGTGTCGTGCGGCACAAGCTTGGGCTTCTTGGCCTGAATTCCAGTGATCGGCACCCACGTCGTGCAGTCGGGGCAGATCAGCGAGGCGCAGGCGGGGCGCAGGTCGTACTGGTGGGGCTTGAGGGTGGAGATGACGAGCGCGGGGCGGGCGTTGACGGTGCGGGAACGGGTCCGGCTCCGGCGGGGGCGGGCGGTGCGCTCAAGGGTCGAAGCAGACATATGAACTCCTCACGGACGGAGCGGCGGGGGCGCGGGTCGCGATGCTCTCTCCGCCCCCGGGCCGCACGGCACAAGGCCGGCATCCCGCAGGACAGACAGCGCACAGCGCTGCGACGTGCACGCAGTCGTCGCGGCCGTCAGGCTCCGGGGGAGTTCGATGGTGCTCTCAACCCCGGCCGCCCCGAGGGGCGGACGACTACTGCGGTGGTACTGGGGGCGTAACCCCTGCTCAACGGAGCGTTAGGGCTATCGCTATCGCCTAGTAGAGACCATGCCGGGCTACCGAGTCAATAGCGATAGCTCTATTCATGTCGATCGGTTGTGCTCGCACATCGCCGCCTGATAGAGCTAGCTCTAGAATCAGATCCGCGCAGCACTCTGAAAGGTGGCTTCGATGCCCGTCTCGTATCGCGACATCGCCGCTGACCTGCGACAGCAGATCGGCGAGGGGCGATACATGCCGGGCGACAAGCTGCCGATGCTCACCGACCTCCAGGCCCAGTACAGCGCTGGCTATCAGACCGTGCGAAGCGCCATCTCGCTCCTGGAGCAAGAGGGTCTGGTCGTCGCGGTGCGCCGCAGAGGGACCATCGTGCGAGAGCGTCCTGAGAAGCGACGCATCACCCGGTCCCGCCAGGTCTTCCGCGATGCGATCGGCTACTACTTCGACCCGACTGCCCAACCGTGGGTGGCCTTGGAGCCTCCCACCCTGCGTTGGGGCATCGTGCCGGTCGATCTCGCTGCCCTCATGGGCCTCCCGACCGGATCCGAAGTCCTCGTTCGCGACCGCGTGATGGGCGACCCCGAGAGCAGGAAGCCAAAGCAGTTGGCCACCAGTTACCTGCCGGCCGAACTCGCTCGAGGAACTCGACTCGCAGAGGCCGACACGGGGCCCGGCGGCATCTATGACCGCCTGGAGGAGATGGGCCACCGCCCCCTCCGCTGGAGCGAAGGCGTCTCCGCTCGCATGCCCTCGCCCGAAGAAGCGGAGGCGTTGAACCTCCCAGCCGACGTTGGTGTTCCGCTCCTGCGCGTCGTACGAGTCACGACCAGCTCCAACGGCGAGGTTGTCGAGCTGAACGACACCAGGATGAGCGCCGAAGAATTCGAGATCGGCTACTCCATCCGACGCCACGCGAGTGCTCGGCTCGCTGATGACGACGGAGATGGTGACGACGACCACTGACAGCACCTCACGTGCCATGGCGTCCCTCCCGTCGGCTGTTCTCGTGAGGGCCATCACACTCGGGCCGGGCAGGGCGAACCATCACAGGGACTTGTCCAAGCTCGTACGCACCGCCATTCGCGCGTTTTCAACATCCGCGTATACATGCGATTTGCAGCCCGAGCCCTAGGCTCGCGGCCATGACGATGACGGAGGGGCAGAGAGTGGGGAAGCAACGCGCTGGATGGAGGCCGGACCGGCTACGGGAGCAGCGCGAGGCCCACGGCCTGACCTTGGAAAAGGCCGGCGAGCGCCTCCGGGAAGTCGCTGAGCGGGCCAAGCTCAAGGGCATTCCGGCTGCGAATCCTCAAACCCTGTGGCAGCACGAGCAGGGGGAGGTCTATCCCGGCCCGCACTACCGGCGCGCCTACTGCCTGCTGTACCGCGCGACCGAGCCGGACCTCGGCTTCCGTGCCGCGCTGCCGGGGGAGGAGACTTCTTTCAAGCTCACGCCGATGGACGACCGCCTCAACGGCTCGCACGTCTTGGCGGTTGAGCGAGCCATTCACCGCATCGCGCCGGGCTCGGACGAAGCCGACCACTTCGACTTGCAGCAGCGGATCATCGACGCGTGGAAGCGTCGGCACACGGGCGGCGACCCCCACCGTCCCGTCCTCATCCTGGTCGGCGGCTTCGCCGGCAGTGGGAAGACCGAGCTCGCCCGCTTCTTCGTTCAACTGACCGGCTGGCCGCTGCTCGACAAGGATCCTCTGACCCGCCCGCTCGTGGAGCGGCTCCTGGTCGCGCTGGGTGGCGATGCGAACGACCGGCACACCAAGCTCTACCGCGAAAAGGTCCGCCCCGTGGAGTACGACTGCCTGATGCAGTCGGCCATGGCCAACATCAAGTGCGGCATCTCCACGGTGCTGACCGCCCCGTTCATCTCCGAGATGACTGACTCTGACTGGATGCAGCGCCTGGCCAACCGAGCCGGATCGATGGGTGTCGACGTCTTCCCGGTGTGGGTGCGCTGCGACGAAGAGTCGATGCGCGAGTACATCGGATTCCGCTCAGCGGCCCGGGACGCGTGGAAGCTCCAGCGGTGGGACGAGTACATGGCCACGATCAACCTCGGCCTGCGCCCGGCGGTGCCGCACCTGGTCGTCGACAACCGTTTGGGCACCGCAGTGACGCTCGCGGACCAGGCCCGGCAGGCGATGGGAGCGATGTACGCGTGACGAAGAAGCAAGGCGTGATTCTCTACGGCCCGCCGGCCTCGGGCAAGGACACCGTCACCACCGCGCTCAGCGAACTCGACTCCAGGTACGCGCAATTCGCGCGGCTCAAGGTCGGAACGGGGAAGGCCACCGGCTACCGGATGGGCACGGCGGAACAGCTGCGCGAGCTGGAGGCCGCGGGCGACGTCGTCTACTCGAACAGCCGCTACGGCAACACGTACGTCATCGACGCGCCCGGCCTGGACGCGGCGTTCGAGGCCGGGGTGCCCGTTGTGCACCTCGGGCAGGCCGCCGGCGTCCAAGCGCTGGTCGACGGCTACCCGGCCAGCTGGTCCGTCGTGCTGCTGTGGTGCCCGCGCGAGGTGACCGAGCAGCGGTCGGCCAGACGCGGCGACAGCGACACCACGGCGCGCCTGGCAGCGTGGGACGCGACCCGCGAGGACCTGGACGCGCACCCGGGCAGGGTCTGGGACCTGACCGTGGACACCACGACATCGGGGCCGCAGGACTCAGCGCGGCTCATCGACCAGCTGCTGGCGCAGCGGGCGGGAGCGGCGACGGCATGAGCGTCGGCTACGGCTGGGCGAGTCGATCCAGGGCGTCGGTGAGTGTGAGCTTGCTGTCATCCTTGACGCCGTGCCACCGGGCCAGCGTGGACGCGGCCGCGCGCAGCATCTCCGCGGGGAGGCCGGCGGCCGCGAGCGTGTCGGCGGCTTCCTCCAGTTCGGGGCCCCAGCGCCAGGCGCGGGCGGCGGTCTTGGCCACGTACTGCGGCTCGGACAGGTACGAATCGGTGCGCCGGGAGGCGACCTCGATGAGCTCCTGGTCGACGCCGTGCTCGCGCGCCATCCCGACCGCGAGCGCCACTAGCACCCGCGAGGTCTTCTGGAAGCTGGCGTACGACAACTTCAACGCGGACGCCTTCCCAACCTCCGTGCCCAGCATCGCGGTCTGGACGGCGGTGTCCGCGAACAGCGCCTCGATGCGGGCCGTCGCGTCAGCAGGCCCGGACAAGTACAGGGTCGGCGTCTTGCCGCCGACCGGCGGGGAGCCGACAACGCCGCCGTCCACGACGATGGCGTCCGAGAGTAGCGCGGAGATCCGCTGCGTGCGCTCGGGGTTGATGGCGTTCGCCTCTACGTACACCCCGGCGAAGGGGTGCCCGGCGACGGCGCGGGCCAGGCCCTCGGCTGCGGCTGGCGGGCAGAGGCTGATGACTATGTCGCTGCGGTCCAGCAGTTCGGCAAGCGTCGCCACGGGTGTCAGCCCGAACCGAGCGGCGCGCTCCACGGACGCGGTGCTGCGCCCGTTCTCGCACCACAGGACCGCGGCCGCGTTCGTCGTGGCGCAGGCGGCGACGGCGGCGCCCATGCTGCCGGGGTGGAGGATGCCGACGGTCGGCTGGTCCACGGTGCTACTCCGTCTCGTTGAGCAGGATGGTGATGGCGTCGGTGACGTTGTCGACGACGTGGTGCGCGGCGGGGAGGCCGTCGGGCCAGGGGCGGCCGCGCAGCCAGATGGTGCGCAGGCCGGCCTGGTGGCCGCCGCCGATGTCTCCGGCCGGGTTGTCGCCGACCATCCAGCCGCCGCCCGCGAGGTTGACGCCGCACCGCGCGGCCCCGAGTTCGAAGAGGCGCCTGTCCGGCTTGCGGATCTCCAGGTCGCCCGATGCGGCGACACCGTCGACCAGGGCGGCGAGGCCGGTCCCGGCGAGCTTGGCGCGCTGGATGTCGCTGGCCCCGTTGGTGATGACGCCGATCGTCCATGCAGCCGCACGCAGGCGGGCCAAGCCCTTGAGGACCTCGGGGCGGCAGGTGACGGCGGCCGCCATGAGGTCGACGTACTCCTGCCACAGGTCCGCGGCCGGCACCTCCAGACCGAAGGCTTCCCGCAGCCGAGCAAAGTCGCTGGCGGTCGCACGGTCGGCCAGCGCGGCGCGCAGCCACTGTTCGGCATCTGCGGAGAGCGAGCGGGAACGGCACAGGCTGACCAGCGCATCGCTGAGCGCCGACTGTCGGTCGGCCAGCGTGCCATCCAGGTCGAAGAGCACGAGGCGGGCCATGGGAACGGACCCTACCGGGGCCCCGACGACACGCAGCTCACAGTGACGGTCTCTCCTCGAAGCAGATCGCATCGTGTATCTTTCAGGGAACCATCGATCTTGAAAGGCTGCGCCGTGACCGACCCGGACCGCTTGAAGCGGGTCGACGCCCTCGTGGACGACGTCCTGCCGCCGCCAGCTGTGCGCACGAAGCTGCGCCTCGCAGCTGGCCTCACACAGCAGGAGGTCGCGGAGGCCGTGGGCGTGAAGCGTCTTGCTGTGGCTCGTTGGGAGCTGGGGCAGACCCACCCCCGACGTCCGCATCGCGCTGTCTACTTGCACCTGCTCAACCGGCTTGCAGAGCGGTACCCCGAGGCCGCGACGCCGGATGAGGGCATGCCGACGCCAGCCTCGGACTCAAGGGGGTCGGGGTGACGTAGCCGCCACCGGCCGCGCGCCAAGAGGTGGACTCGCAATCCACCGTGGCCACGCGGCCCGTCTCGCCGAACGGATTAGCAATCCGTGTCAGCCGCCCAGTCTCCGGTTCGCACCCGGCTCTGGGCTCCAGCTCCTCGAGCTGGGTCATCTCACAACCGGTCCGTAAGGACCAGCACCACCGCAGCCGCCCCTCTCGCAAAGGGACTTCTGCACCCAGTCCCAGCGGCTTTCGCAGGCCGTCGGGACCACGGCCGCCACGAAGGCGGTCGCCGCAACAACCACACGAAGAAGGTCGCCGCTCGCACATCCAGCCCGAGGGCTGTCCGCACTACCCGTTCGACAAGAGACCAGGAGGCCCTTCTCGTCCGGCGCCCGCTCCTCACGGAGGGGGCTGCCACCCACATCCACTCGCCGGTCCTTCCCGTTTCGCGCGGGGCGGTCCGACTCGCATATGGAAGTTGGTGTCCCCGTCATAGTGCACGACCTGGCATCCCCTTGTCAGCTCGACCGTGCCCGATTCGCACCGGTTCGAGCCCCCCGCGCTTCCTGCGTGACGGGATTCGCACGCCCCGTTTGCCCTGTTCAAGGCATTAGTCGCGAAGATTCTTCGAGGTGGAGTGTCACACCGGCCCCGGTCCGGCGTACGTTTCGTGCCCGTGGTTGCACGACCCTCGCCGCGGTCCGGGCGCTGCTCGCGGATCCTGCGGTGAGCGCTTTTCCCGCTTCCGGTGTCACGATCCGGACCCTCCCGGTCCTTGGGCTGGATATGCGGAACGTTCCCGACCCCAGCCCTGTCCGCCGTGTGTGCCTGTCCACGGCGCCCGAGAGCGTGCACGCCGACTGCGCTGGAGTGGTAGCCCGATGACGACGGCGCAGCTGGCCGCGATGCTGCCGGAGTTCGGCGGCAGCTCCGTGGCAGGCACTCTGGCGCTTCCCGGGCAGCGGGGCGCACTACGGTCGGTGCCGCTCTCGGGTGGGCGGGGCGACGGTGGCCTTGAGGACCCGCTGCGCCTCGGACGGACGATGCGGCTTCGACTGCGCGACGCTGTCCAGGCGCTGCTGGCAGACCCATCGATCGCCAGGCTGAAGGACGCGCCGAAACTGGCTGCCGTGGTGCTGTACGCGAAGTCGCGGGCGCCGAAGGGCGAGAAGAAGGACAACCAGACCTCGATCTGGGGTGCGGAGCTGGGCCGCTGGCTGGGCATGAAGGAGTCCACGGTCCACCACAAGGTGCTGCCCGTGCTGCGCGGTACGGACGCGCTGCACACGCAGGTGGTGACGGACGCCAAGGGACACCCGACCGGGCTGGACTGCCTGGTCATGCCGCTGTGGAACGCCCGCAAGAGCGAGGGGGCGGGGCACCCGCTGGCGCTGACGAAGGCGGAGCTGGCGACGCTGCTGCGTCTCATCGAGGCGCTGTTCGGGCCCGGCTGGACGCCGGAGGGCAAGGAGCCGACGCCGCCGGGGCTGCTGGCCGGCCGTACGGGCAAGGGGGCGGCGACCGACCGGCTCGGGCTGCTGCTGATGGTGTTGAACACCCGGGCCTCGGGCTGGCTGCAACTGTGCAGCGGCTCGGTGAAGAAGCGTGAGGGGCGTGGTGCGGCGACGCTGGCCCGGCTGCTGGGCTGCTCGCCTTCGGGAGCGCGAAAGGTTCTGGCGCGGCTGACGGAGGCCGGTGTCGTGGCGCGGCAGCGCAAGGCGACGTCGACGCGGATGAACGGCCGGGGCAAGGTCATGCTGCTGCCGGTCGCCCGCGCGTACGGCCGCATCCTGGCCCCTGTGGAGGCTGTTTCGGGGTCCGGCGCGGTGTTTTCGGCGCGTCCTGATGGTGCGTGCGGAGATCATGCTCCGGCCGGTACCGCTGGGGCCCTTGGTACGTCTGGGATCGGCGGTGCTGAGCAGGCAGGCGAGGCCGAGGATCGGGAGCGTCCCGATGGTGCAGAGCTCCACGCAGACCACGCTTCTGTGGTTACTCCCGTAGTTCCTTCGCAGCTCTCTTGTGGTTTTTCCGGCGCAGGCCGTGGGGCTGAAGGCCGTCGGCCGGAGCGCGCGTGCCCGGGCGAGGACCAGGCCGCCGACGGCGAGAGCGCCGTTGCCAAGACCGGGTCACCGGCGGCTGAGGACGGCCCGCTTCGCGGGGAAAAGCCGAAGAAGTCTCCGGCTGTTGAGGTGCAGGGACAGGTTGAGGTCGTCGATGGTGGCCGGGTCCCTCTGACGGTCGTGGGGGGTGGCGGCAGAACGCGGCAGAGGCAGGCAGTTGGTGCCTTCGGTGATCTTCGTCTGCCGGTCGTGCTGGCGCCGGTTGCGCACGTGTGGGAGCGGCTGAGCGGCGGGCAGCAGGCCGTGGTGCGGCGGGCTGTGCGGGGAGCGCTTCGGGTGCTGGGCGGGATCGCCGATGAGGCGTGTGCGCCGCAGTTGCTGGCCGATCGGCTCGCTGACCGCCTGGAGGAGGCCGGCGGGGAGGCGCTGGTGCGTGACCCGATGGGCTGGCTGCTCGGGCGGGGCCTGGTTCAGCGGCCGGCCTGTACGGACCGTCGCTGTGACGACGGTATTCGTCTGGACACCAGGGCCGAGTGCCTGTCGTGTGCCATGGTGGTCGCTGATCGGCGGGCCCGACGTGCCCGGCTCCGAGCCGCGGTCGACGCCCGGTTCGAGGGCGTGGGTGTTGCTGGCCGGCGGGCGGTGTACGAGGCACGGCTGCGTGAGGACACCGCCCTCGAGGCCGCCCGGACCGAGGCCCGGCACGCCCGCGCCGCGATTGAGGTCGAGCACCGGCAGGCCGCTGCCGCACGCCGCCGTCAGGAGGAGGAGGCCGCGGACCTGGCCCGCCGGTCGGCTCCCTGCACGGAGTGCGGGATGCCTGAAGCGGCGGGCCTGTGCCCGCCGTGCACGCACCGGCAGCGCACCGAAAACCTGGTGCGCGAGGCCGTGGACCTGGCCGTCGCGGTCCGTGCGGACCTGAACAGCCCTGACAACGTCGCCGCCCTCACCCGGCGGTGCGAGGCCGACAGTCGGGCCCTACTCGCCGACATCTGCCGGCGCACCGCCACCGAGCATGGCCTCGAGGCCTTCACCGCGCGGGAGATGGCCGAACGCATCCGTGACGAGCGCCGGGCCAGCGCCTACCAGCGGCTGCTTGGCAGCGAGGAGGCCAGTGCCGAGGCCGATGCCGTCTACGACATGGTGCTGCGCCGCCGCCCGGGCGCGCACGACGCGGCCCGGAAGGCGGCTGAGGATGCCCGCCACCGCACCGCCGAGTACCTTCTTCCGGCTCGGCTCGGCCAGCTACGGGCCCACCGGGCCCGGGCGGAAGCAGGCCGGCTGGCGCGATGTGGTGGCTGATCTCTGCTGGCGGCCCGATCCTGGCGCTAACCTGTGACGTGGCTTGCAGATGTGCTGCCAGGGCTGGTGGCCGACCTTCATCGCATCGGAGGCTGGACGAGTGAGCGTTCCCGCTCAGCACGGTCCCGAAGATGATCTGATTCCCGCGTGGGGGCGCAGGCTCACCGTGCCGTGCCCGGCGTGCAGTCTGCAGACACACCGGCACCGGACGATGGACTACGACGGAGTGAACATCTACCGGCCTCAGGCCGGCCGTGATCCCGTCCTTGCCGTCGAAGGTGAGGAGCCGGACAGGGAAGTCGCGTGGATCGCGCTGGTGCCGGGGGACTACCCGGCTCAGTACTTCGCAGACACCGAGGTCTACCATCTCGCCGGCGGGATTGCCTGGCCGGGCCAGCACCACCGGGACTACGGCACGGCCAAGGTCGCCCACGACGCATGCTGCCCGGGCCTGCACTCCGGCCAGCCCATCACCAGCCAAGGAGCAGGCGACCTGTGGCGAGCCATGTGCCTGCGACTGGCCCGGACAACACGGCCGAGGAACTGACTCCCCCGGACACCAGCAGACACGAACCCGCGCCGGCAGCAGACGGAGACACCTGTGAACCACGCCCAACTCAGCGCCCTGGGCCGGTCCCTGCGCGTCGCCGGCGAACACGGACAACGACTCGACGACAGCCAGGCGGCACTCCCCCCGGAGGAGATCCGCCAGGACCTCGAGCGTGCCCTGAACCTGCTGAACGAGACGATCAGCACGCCCAAGCCGGTCACCCGCTGCACCGAGCACCCCGGCGGCCCGGTGGATCCGGACGCCGCCGACCTGTGTCTGCTGTGCGAGACCCGCCGCCGGGCAGGATCGCGGACACCACCCCGACAACGACAGACGACGCCCTCCAGCGATGATGGACCACCCGCACGCGTGCAGTCCCGGTACCGGCTGCGCGCTGACCAGCCCGAGCCGAAGAACCGCTGGATCCCGGAGATGTGGAACGGGCAGGGCTGGCAGGTGTGCGGTACTCCGCGGCACAACATGGCGGAGGCCGAACAGCACCTGGCGCAGCTGCGCCAAGGCCTGAACCCGGCGCAGGCCTACCGGCTGGTGTACGCGTTCACCGACCACAACGTCACGCGCATCTGGGGCACCCCCGTCCTGCGTCAGCGGGACGCCCTGTGACCCCCGGAGGCGAAGCCGACGGCGGGCAGGACCCCGATCTGGCCAAGATCATGCTGCGTCGGGTCAAGGAAGACGCCCGCTCCCGCTCCACCAGGCGCCCCGCCACGGAGGTCCGCAAGAAGCCGCGGGGGCGAACACCGCCGGTGCAACTCGGACGCGCGCTGTGGGAGATGTTCGCCCAGCGCGGGCTCCGGAGCGTGCCGGAACTGAAGCTGCTCGCCTGTTGGCCCGCCGTGGCCGGACCCGTTGCCCAGCATCTGCACCTGGCACGCTTCGACCCCAACACCGGAACCCTCACCTTGCAGGCAGTCTCCAGCGCATGGATCACCCAGGCCAGGATCATCAGTGACGTTCTCGTGCAGCGGCTCAATCTCGAGATCGGCCCGGACATGGTGCGGCAGCTCCGCGTGGAAAAGGTCAAGGACGTTCCCTCGTCCGCCTGGGCACCCACACCTGCCCCGGACGGTCCCCGGCCTCTGTTGTGGTGGCGGGAGCCGCCACCGGCCGATCCCGGCATTGCGGCCGCCTTCGAGCGCCAGGCGCAGTGCCTACTGCATCAATCCCCTCGCGAGCCCTGACACCAGCCCGGATTCCCCGCCTGCCAGGACACGCGGTACGGCCATGCGTCTACCCGTCCACGCGAGGGCACAGGACGGTTTCACCCCCGCCTGATCGGCCCCGCGGATACGCTGCTCTGCGGCCATGCGCGTTCGGCTGCATGGCGGACAGCCGAGAAACAGGGGGCTTGCCAGGTGACCATCGAGGACTCCGCCGCCGGACCGCACGATCCACATGACCTGGCGGCAGAAAAGGGCGTTCTGAAGGCGATGCTGCGGTCGAAAGACGCAATCGCCGACATCGTCGAAGTCCTCGACGGGCACGACTTCTACCGTCCCGCCCACAACCTGATCTACACCACCCTCCTCAATCTGTACGGGGACGGTCACTCCACCGACCCGATTTCGGTGATCGCGGATCTCACCAAACAGAACCAGCTGGACGAGGCCGGCGGCTCCGCCTACATTGCTGCCCTCGTCGACGGCCCGTCACCATCCCGGAAATGGATGACTGAGGCCGAACGCGTACAGAACGCCGCCATGCTGCGCCGCACCAAGGTAGCCGCCGTCCACATCGAGAACCTGACCTTGGACGCAGACCTGGACGCCGCGGACCGCATCGCGGATGCCGCGCAGGCCGAAATCTTCGCCGCGACCACGCGCCGCCCCTTGTTGCCGCCAGCAGCGCCGCTGGGCGACGTCATGGAAGGCACCCTCGACTGGATCGAAGCAGTCGGTGGCCGCGACGCGGCCACCCTGCCCGGCGTGCCCACGGGCTTCACTGACCTGGACTCCCTGACCGGCGGACTCCACCCCGGCCAGCTCATCGTCGTGGCTGCCCGGCCGGCCATGGGCAAGTCCACCCTCGCGCTCGACTTCCTGCGTTCGGCGAGCATCAAGCACGCCCTACCCTCAGCCCTGTTCACGCTCGAAGCCGACCGCAACGAAGTCGGCATGCGGATTCTGTCAGCCGAAGCCCGCGTCGCCCTCCACCACATGCGCTCCGGCACGTGCACCGACGAAGACTGGACCCGGATGGCCCGCCGGATGCCCGACGTCAGCGCCGCACCCATCTACGTCCAGGACGGCTCCTACGCCAACCTCCACGACCTACGCGCCCACTGCCGCTACCTGCACAGCCGAATGGGCGTCCAACTCATCGTCATCGACGCCGTCCACATGCTCACCTTCGGCACCCGGCAGCTAAGCTCACGCTACGAAGAGATCTCCGAAATCGCCCGCTGCCTAAAACTGCTGGCAAAAGAACTCCGCCTGCCGATCGTCGCCGTCTCCACCCTCAATCGCGGCCCCGAACAACGCACCGACAAAAGACCGATGATCAGCGACCTGCGCGACTCCGGGGCACTCGAGGACAACGCCGACGCCGTCATCCTCATCCACCGCGATGACGCCTACGAAAAAGACTCACCCCGCGCCGGCGAGGCCGACCTCATCGTGGCCAAGCACCGCCACGGCCCCACCGCGACCATCACAATCGCCTTCCAGGGCCACTACTCCCGCTTCGTGGACATGGCACAGACCTGATCCCCAACTGTAGGTTCTCAAATTCCGTGTCATTTTCTCCGGTCCAGTCTCACGCCGCTGTCATGTCGCAGGTCAGCGGCTTGCATCGAACGGGTGTCCTGAGGAAATGACATGGCATCTGAGACAGCCGGCGGATGATGCAGCGTGAGACAGCGGAAGAACGCCCAGGTCACAGCGTCGGCAGATGACACCGAGATTGAGAACCTACACCGCTTGTAGGTTCTCAAATCCCGTGTCATTTTCTCAGCCGCCGTGTCATCTCGATGGCATTTATGACATCTCCGTGAGACAGCGCAGGTCAGAGACTCGCCGCTTCGGGCGGATCCGCCCGAAGCGGCGAGGAAATGACACGGAGCTGAGAATCCAGCGGATGACATGGCGTGAGACGCCCGAGGAACGCCCAGGTCAGAGGCCCGACAGATGACACGGGCCGCGAGAATCTACACTCAGATTCCGTGGCCGAAGCTCATGAACGATAGCCAAGCGGTGGCCACTTGTCAGACTCCGCAGGTCGGACCCCTGTCCATCGGTGCCCCCGAGGATTTGGACACGACCGTGAGACTGGAGGCTGGCCAAGCTGTGGGACAACGCGACAACGAGCAAGTCACGGCGACGTCGTTGGCCGCGGGCGGCGAGACCCTACACCGCGCAATCTCCTTCCCCAGTCGAAGCCGGACCGAGATCGGATCCGGAATAGCGGTGAACTCTCGGTGATCTCGTCGAGCTCTCTGTCTGCTTTCCGGTCAGCCCTATACGACGTTCGGTGGCCTAGCGGGCCCAGGATGTGTGTGGTGGGCGCCTTGAACCTTCCCCTTGATCGTGGACACCTGGAGACTGGGACATGAGGTCCAGAGGAAGTAGTGCCAGGTGGGAAGTAAGAGCAACCGCAGCAGGCGGTACACGGAGGAGTTCAAACGGGACGCGGTCGCGCTCGTACGCTCCTCCGGGAAGACCGTCACCGAGGTGGCCCGTCAGATCGGGGTCAGTCCCGAGGGACTGCGGAACTGGGTCAAGCAGGACACGATCGACCGTGGGCAGGGGGCGCCGGGAGAGCTGACGACGGCCGAGCGCGAAGAGCTGCGCCGACTGCGCAGGCTGGCCGCCGAGCAGGCGGAGACGATCGAGGTACTGCGAAAAGCGGCGGTCTTCTTCGCGAAGGAGAGCGATCGATGAGCGACGTGTACGCGTTCATCGAGGCGGAGAAGACCACCCACCGTGTTGCTCTGTTGTGTCGGCTGCTGAAGGTGGCCCGGTCCTCCTTCTACGCCTGGTTGGCCGGCGAGCAGGCCCGCGCCGCCCGCCGGGCCGCCGACGACGCCCTGGCCCACGAGATCACGGTGGTGCACATCGCCTCCCGGCACACCTACGGAGTGCCGCGCATCCACGCCGAGCTACGCAGGCTGGACCGGCGGGTCAACCGCAAGCGCGTGGAGCGGATCATGCGTGAGCGCGACATCACCGGCGGGCACCGCCTTCTTCGCCGGTCGCTGACCCGTCCGGCGAAGAAGGCGGTGCCCGCCGCGGACCTGATCGGCCGCGACTTCACGGCCGACGCCCCGGGCCGGAAACTGGTCGGTGACATCACCTTCATCGCCACCGACGAGGGCTGGCTGTATCTCGCGACCTGGCTGGACCTGGCCACCCGCGAGATCGTCGGCTACTCGATGGCCGACCACCACCGCGCGTCCCTGGTGGTCGACGCACTGACGATGGCTGCCGGACGCGGCCGGCTCCAGCCTGGCTGCATCGTCCACTCGGACCGTGGATCGGAGTACACCTCTGATGAACTCCGCCGCGAGATACGCCGGTTGGGACTGCGGCAGAGCATGGGCCGAACCGGCTCGTGCTACGACAATGCCGCCGCCGGGAGCTTCTTCGCACTGCTGAAAGCCGAGATCGGCACCCGCCACTGGCCCGACCGAACCACTGCCCGCGCGGAGATCTTCGCCTTCATCGAGACGTTCTACAACCGCAGACGACTGCGGAAGCATCCAGTCCGGGGCTACCTCACCCCGCTGGAGATCCGACAGCGACACGAGCAAGAACACGCCCTCGCAGCGTAAGCAACGAGTGTCCAGCATCACGGGGAAAGTTCACCTGCCTGGTCCCGGTACGAACCGGGAATGGCATGCATAGGTGACCCTCGCAGGAGGGAATGCACCGTCCATGACAGATGAGCAGGATGAAGGCTGGGACCGACGCGCCGACTACGGATATGGGCTGGAGTATGAGCCTTTCCCCGACACCCCCGTCAGCAGCCCGTCGGAAGCGGAGGCCATGGACGACCGCATAGGCGACTCTATGGAGGAGTATTACGAGTCGGCATACCGAGATGGACTCATCACGCGCGAAGAGTTCCAGGCCAAGGCATGGCGCACCAGGTGACGCAGTACGGGGCAGTCTGCGGTAGCCGATAGATCACGCCTCATGCCTCCTGCGGCACGAGTAGTGCTCTGGCAGCCCTTCGGGTCCTGGAAGGCTTGCGGGTTGACCGCAACCGAAGCGGCAGAGCGGGATCGTTCGACCCGACGCGTCGACCGGAACTCTGACTGCTTCGGTTTCTTGAGGGCGAGACTCAAGGACGATCGCGCGGCTGCCACGTCTCTGCTTCGGGTCAGCCCGCACCTCCGAAGCAGGACGGTCCTCGGTGCACCTGTCGCGCCGGTCTCCCTGCCGTACGGAAGGCTGACGCTCCTTGTCTTCCAAGGCGGGCCCGTTCGCCTCGAGGTACTGCTGCCACTGGTGTGCTGGGAGCCAACCGTGGTGGCCGCCCCGCTGGAACGGGATTCGCTCACCCGCCGCAGCTTCCACGATGAACTGGGTGAGGGTCAGGCCGCCTTCTCCAGTGAAAGTGCTCGACTGATGGGCGGGCACGAGGACGCGGTGCCAGCCCCCGCAGTAGCCGGTATCGGTAGGGTTTTCCGGATCGTAAGGTTTCTCCGGGCACCGGGTGAGGGCGCCGTTCTGGCTGCACTGGCCCTCCTCCAGAACGAAGTTGCCGTCCCGGACCGCGATGGGGTTCTTCTGCACGCGAATGACGGAGGCCGGCAGGTTGGGCGTGCGGACGTAAGGGACGGTGCCGATGCCTGCGTGGTCAGGGTCGGCAAAGTCCCAGACCGATTGAATACCGCCACGGCGCCGGAACCCCTCCCGGGCACGCATTCCGCGGGCTGTCTGTGAGCTCAACTGAGGCTCGTAGCCAAGGACGATGCCATTGGCGCCGTTGATGCGTACATCGAGGCGCGCGTGCCCGTCGGCGGTCGGTGACTCGATGTCGGCGTGGAAGCCGTGATCTTCGGAGTCCTTCGCGACGCGTTCCTTGCGGGCGAGGTGCTCGTCCGACTCGTGGCTGATGGGCTTCTCACCAGGTTTCCGGTAGTGGGAGGCAAGCCATACGCCGTCACGCTGGACGAGGTACATGGAGACGCGCCGGCCACGGAGATCTCGACAATCGGGGCAGATGAGCCCGCGCTTTTCGACCGGGACGCGTTTTCGCATCCGCAGGAGTACGTTCAGGAGATCTTGGCCTTGCGAGACGCCGAGGTCGGAGCGGTCCAAGTCGAGGTTCTGACCTGCGGGTTCGTAGAAGACGGGATTACGGAAGAGGTCTTCGTCCCTGTCGATCTGAAGGCCGTCGTCCATTGGTACTCCCCGCAGCCGCCACGAGTAGGACCTACAACGCTACGGTGAGGGTCTGACAACCGGGGCTGAACTGCGGAAACAGGGCGTACTTTCAACACCTAATGCGGTGGCGACGGATGCGCGCGAAGAATCGCGCCTGCGATCGTTGTACTGCCGGCCAGGTCCTGACGACGCTGATGTTGACGCTGCCGCCGGAAACCCATCAGCGCGATCTCCGCAGATGCCGACGCCCCGTTCTCGTAGCGGCCCTCGCCCGCGTAGCCGTCGAGGTAGACCACGCGCTTGTCATACGACTGAGTGCCTGTCATACCGCCGAACTGCGGCAGGTATCGCTTGAGGAGATCATGCTTGAACACGCTGGGCAGAGCCCTGTCCGACTAGTAACTCACGCCCGTACCCGAGGGTCGTTCGCCGCGACCATGCAGCGCCTCGCGGGCCTTGGTCACCTGAACCTCGTCGACCTGCCCGGGTCCCGCTGCGGTCTGCGATGGAGGCGGCGCGCGTCAACGGCGCCGGCCGGAAGGGAAGCCGCAGCCGATCCGACGGTGCGCCGGGTACATCGCCGCCGTGTCGTACGACGCCGACTCCGGTCAGCTCACGGTGTGCTCGGCGTCGTCGGCCTGGGCGACGAAGGCCCGGCTGGAGCAGACCCGCATCAGCGCGGCCGCCAACCAGTCGGCGGGCCGGACGGTCGTCCGCTCCCTGCGGATCCTGGCGCCCGGCACTGTGGCGGTACCCGAGCCGGCCGACGCCGGTCCGGAGCCCGCGGCCGCGCCGCCGGGCCACCGCGCACGAGGGAGACCGCCTCGGACGGCTACCGTCGCGCGCTCGCCGCGCACCAGGAGGCGCCGTCGTCGCGGGTGGTCCGGGCATGCGCAGCGTCCTCTCGTTCAGTGACCGACGTTCCGTTACCGCAGCTGCTCCGCCTGGCGGTGCCGGTCGTGGTGTTGAACTGCTTGCTCAGGAAAGGCGCGAGTCATCCAGCCCAATGGGGCGCCGACCTGGTGCAGTATTGCGAACTGCCGGTCGTAGTCGTGCCCTTCGGGACTAGCATGGACGCGCAAGTAGATGGGGTCGTCGTTGCCGGTGTTGCTGTCGAAGTAGAAGTCGCAGGTGTGGTCCCACTGGAAGGGGCTGCCCGGCTCGGCGCAGCGGCAGAACCGGTGGGCCACACGAACCGGCAGGCCCCAGCGCGGGTGGCATAGCCGGTGCAGGAGCTGGTCGTGCCAGCGGGCCCGGGGATGGGCGGTGCGGGCATCGATCTTCCAGCTCTCGCCGTCGTCCCAGCACTGGACCCTGTAGAAGGCGGTGGCGGTGTGGAAGAGCGCGATTCGCCGCAGCAGTCCGCTGCCCACCGCGGCCCGCCGGGCCCGTGAGGCTTCGAGGCTGGGGTAGGCGTTGACGTGCCTGGATTCCACGCCGTCGAGCTGTGAGTCCGTCCACAGTGGCCGCAGACCGTTGTCGTCGCACCAGCGCCGGTGTCGGCGCTCGATGTCCGCCCAGTCCTCCGTCAGCCCTTTGGGCAGCGCGAGTACGAGCGTGGCTGTCTGCCCAGGGTCCTTCACCGTGTGCAGGTGCAGTTGTCGACCGCTGGCCTCGATGCCGCTCATCCGAAGGCCGGGGATCCCGTGCGGGTCATCATCGCTTCCTGGTGCGGGAGCCGCTGGGAGTAGCTGGCTCAGGCAGTGCTCGGGGAAGGAGTACCGCTTGTGGCCCAAGTACGCGTCGAGGTGCAGGGTGAGGGACGTTGCGGTGCTGCTGAGGGAGGCGATGCCGAAGGGGTGGGCGCACAGGTCCGGAGAGGTTCCCAGTTGCTCGAGGGCCAGACTCTCCAGCCGAGCCTGCGCGGGCGAGGCCGCGGGCGCCGGGTGGCTCGTGCGAAGACCGGTGCGGCGGGACTGGCCACTGCACTCGGCCCAGTAGCGAAGTTTGCGGGACTCCCACGAGGAGCGGTCGTTCACGGCAGTGCCTTCCTGGCGCGCCTCTGCCCGATCCCGGCACGTCAACAAACACTGACCAGTTGCTGGGTGTGATCACGGTGGTGCAGGCCGGTGCAATGCCACGCTCCTTGCGTTCCGGTACGCCGGATCGGGCGGCGGTCGGAACGTGGCCCGCCTCGGGCCATTTCCGACCAGCATCCAGCACAACCACGGCCAGGGACGGACGACACCGTCACCGGTTCACTCGGACGGACCCTGTACATCAAGCTTGGAGGGGACAAATGAGCGGGAGCACGCGTTCGGTCAGCTGCCCGGTGAGCTGGGCATCGGTGAGGGCCGCCTCGGTGAGCCAGTCCGCTGCGGTCAGCTGGTCGGCCAGGTGCTGCAGTTCGCCGGAATCGACTGAAACCCAGGCAGCGAGAGAGGTCAGGGCGATGCCCTGGGCGCCGGTACCGAGGCGTCCCGAGGCGTCGGCCTGGGTGGCCAGCGTCAGGGCGAGCGCCGGGTGCCGGCGGTGGCCTTGGCCTTGCGGAGCTTCTTGTCCGAGATGACCTTCTGGGCCCAGCCGGAGAGCTTGGCCCGCATCTTCTTGCCGAACGTGAACGGGCCCGCCTTGTCCTCGTGGGGCACCAGGGAGGGAACGGTGATCGAGGTGGGGTTCTCCGGCCGGGAGGCGAGCAGATCGGCGGCGGTGCCGGGCAGGGTGAGCCAGCCGCAGCCGGTCAGCTTCTCGACCAGGTCCTCCGGGTCGGTCAGGCCCAGCGTGGTGAGGTCCTGGCCGACGAGGTTGCCGGTGCCGGTGTGCGCGGTGCGCAGAGTCAGCATCAGCACCAGCAGCCGTGCCTCCGGGCCGGGCAGCGGGGTGTGGTCGGCCACGTGCGTGAGGACAGAGCGCGCGTGGTCCCCCTGCGTCGGTACGGAAAGCGGGCGCGACACGGCCGGCCCGTCGCTGTCCGCGATACCACCGGTGCGCTGCTGGTGCTGGAAGCGGGCGGCAGTGGCTGCCTGCTCGGCGCGCCGGGCCTCCAGCCGCAGGCTCTCGATGCCGCTGACGTCGGCCCAGGTGGTGAAGGCCCGTGCCTTGCGTTCGTGGAGGTCGGCGAGGAGGGCCAGGTCGGGCTCCGTGCGCTGTTGGTAGGCGCGGAAGAGGTCACCGAGTTCGATGAGCTCGTCCCGCAAGGCGACGGGCCGCAGATGGTGAGGGATGACGCGCTGGGCAATCTTCGACTGTGGTGGGCGGCGGCGTGCAGGTGCGGAGCGGGGAGCTGGCAGCCCCGACGCGGCTGCGGCCTGGCGGTCGGAGAACTGCGTCGTGCTCGGCGCTGCGGGAGACCGATGTTCGGAAGGCTGAGGCCCGGGCTCCTGGGAGGTGGCCACGGTCTTCGCTCCATGCGTGGCGGCCGCGCACCGCGAGCAGCACTCCAAAGCCTGCCACCAGCGTCCTTCCCGGTCGGTCACCACGGCCAGGACGACCGGCCCACCGCATCGCCAGGGTTCGGCACGCGTAGGCCGGCCGGTGTCTGGCAGGTGCGTGTGGCAGCCGTCTGCTCTGCACGCGCAGTAGGCCCCGGGCCTGGGGGCGGGGGCGGCGCGCAGGTGGGCCTTGAGATGAGCGATGGCGGCCGCCCGGCCGGCGGCCGCGGACGGCAGGCGCTGCTCCGCGCAGGCGGGGCGGCTGCACGAGATGCGTACGGCCGCGCTGCCCCGGCTGGCGGCGTTCAGACGGACCGTCCAACGGCGCCCCGGCACCCGCTCGTCCAGCTCGCTCACCGCGGCCTGCGTCATCCCGGTCTGCCTCCCGTGCCGTGTCTGCGATGCCTGGCGCCGCTTCCGCTGTGCCGGGCGTGCGGGGCGGCGAGGCCACCGTATGCGGCGCAAGGGGCGAAGGCTGGTGAACGCGCCCCGTCTACCGGCATGCAACACCGTCGCATGCGTTGCCCAGCCGGCATCTCCCCCCGGGGCTGCGCGTGTTCGTTCAGTGCGGGGTGTGACAGTTCGGGTCGGTGCAGCTGCCGGCCAGCGCCAGCGTGCGGTCCTGCGGGGGCGCGTCCAGCCACTCCGCACGCATGGCCTGGAGCCGGTCGATGTCCGAGGCGAGTTCTGGCACCCTCTCCCGCAGCACGTCGGCCCATTGCTGGGTGAGCGCCCGCCCGTTGACGTACAGCTCCCCGTCCCGGCCTCCGACGGCGAACAACACGCTGCCCCTCTGAGCGGGGATCACCATCGCGCCCACCGGCTCGGCGACCTTGCCCTGGCGCACCAGCACCGCGGTGGCGGCCTGAGCTTCGGCCAGGGCTTCCTCGTCCACCGACGGCATCGGGTCGGGGTCGGCGGGCGGCACCAAGGGCGTCACGCCGTCCTGGGGCGCACCGTCCAGACCGCGGCCAGCAAGCTGGTTGTTCTCGTAGAAGGTGACCATCCCCGCCAGCAGCGGCATGTCCTCCCGCAGCCGTTCGGCCACCGACGGCGTGAGCCGTTCGCCGTTGGCCAGCACCTGCCCGCTCCTGCCGACGGCGACGGAGAGCACCTTGCCGTCCGGGGTGAAGTGGTACTTCACATCCGTGCCGCTGGCCATCAACCCGGTGTCGACCGCCCGGTCCCACAGCCGCATGACCCGCTCGACTTCCGCCTGCGGGAACGGCGGCGCCGCCTGTGGCTGGATGCCAGGCTGGCGGCGCGCGTCACGCGCCGCGCGCTTCTTCTTGATCCGCCCCATCGGCGGTCTCCCTTGCTCGTCGGCCGGCCCCCGCCGGTCAACGAGCACCCCGTCGCTGCGGACACGACCGCGCCACTCGTCCGGCTCCGCTCGTGCGCTGAGCCGGACGCGGGTCACGGCCGGGTGTGCAGCAGGTCAGGTACACGGCTGGTCTGACCCAGCCAGGCAGCGACGTCCTGGTCGATGTACTCGGCGAGGCGCAGGACCTCGGTGTAGGCCTCGCGCAGGGTGAGCCGGCGGGTTCGGCCGCGGCGGTCACTCTGGCCGGGGAGGGGGACTCCGTCGATCAGTGGCTCATGATGGGCGGCCCGGTTGCGCAGGGAACGGACGTGGCTGGCGGTGGTGAACACCGTGGTCCGCTTGCCGCCGCTGTTCGGGAACGCCTTGTGCAGGGCCTTGCGCCACAGGGTGGAGTCGTAGTCGACGTTCTTGCGGTACGGCCCGTCGCCGCGGGTGCCGCCCTTGTCGAGCAGGTTCACCCAGCAGCCGAAGGTCGACTCCGCCACGATCTTCCCGGCCGGGACCGCCTGGAGCGTCTTCTGCGCCGGCTTCCCGGTCGCCGGGTCGGTGGGCATGGTGATGTTGCGCCACGTCGTCTTGAAGCCGCTCATGGTCCGGTCGTCGAACAGGTCGGTGCGCGCGTACCAGGTGGCACCGTAGGCGGCGGCGAGCTGCTCCGCCATGGCGTTGCGCAGGATGACCTCGGCAAGGGCGATCACCTCACCGAACGCGGCCGACAGGCGCACGTTCCACAGGTACAGCTCCATCGCTGCCGCCGGCGTAGCCGTGGCGGCGAGGAACTGAGCCAGGCGGGGCCGGGAAATCAGCGGCTCCAGGAGCTTGAGCTGCTCCGCCGTCGGTTGTATCTGCACCCCCTGATGTATCATGGTCGACAGATTCCCCGGTTCAGCCTCTGGCTTACGTCACGCGACCGGGGTCAGACTTTTGAAGGCCCTCACCAGCTGGTGAGGGCCTTCAGCTTGCGTCCACCACCGACTCCGAGGCCGCCCGTTTCAGTGACCTCCGGCCCGACTGTCAGGATGTCTGCGCCGCTGCGGGCGTCGGGTCCAGGGAGTCGAGGAGCTGGCCGAAGGTGATCTTCTCGTCGTCGTAGTCGAAGGTCATGGCGGCGGCGAGCGCCTCCCACCGTTGCGTGCTGCGCCCGCAGCGGTCCAGCAGGATCTTCAGGGCGACTTCGGGCTCGTGGCGGGCGAGGACCTCGTCGGCGGGGATCTGGCGCAGGTGCTCCAGGGTGCGGTAGCGGGACTTCACGACGGCACGGTAGACCTCGGAGCGGGAGAGGATCTCCCCGGTGGCGGGGGAGTCGAGCCAGGACTGCAGGACGGCCGCGGGGTCGGGGTGCTTGCCGAGTTCCTCGTCGTCCACCAGCCGCACCACACCGTCGTCCTCGTCTTCGGGCACCGGGACGGCGGCCGCCGCGGCCAGGAACCAGTCGGGGCCGCTGGCCTTCTCTACGATCCAGGCCAGTTCGGCGGGGTGCAGCCCGCCCAGGACGTCCGCGACGGCGGTGCGCGGGGTGCGCGGGTTGGCGGCGAGGACGGTCAGGGCCTGGACCCGGCGGTGCTCGGAGTGGCGTTCCAGGAGCCGGGCCGGGCGGTCGTGGTCCGGGTCAACGTTGTCGAGGACGCGGATCAGGGTCCGGCTCGGCTTGGGGGAGACGACGGCCGGCTGATCGAGCCGGGCGAGCTGGGCGCAGGCCCCGGCGAGGTGGTCGGGGTTGGCGCTGAGGAGGGCCAGGTCCTCGGCGAGGCGCAGGACACGGCCGTCGAACTCGTAGTCGTTCTCCTGCTTGTCGGACCAGGTGAGCAGCTGGCCGCGGGTGACGAGAGCGTCGGCGGCCGCGTGCAGCTGGTCGGCGGCGACGTTGGCGAGGCGCGGGTTGCCGCGGACGCGGTGGGCGATGTGGTGCAGGGTCCGGCGGGCGGTCACCTGCGGGTTGGGCAGGTCAGCCAGTTCGGGCAGGCACAAGGCCGGAAGGCAGGCGAGCAGCAATTCCTCGCTGAGAGCGGGAGCCGGGTCGGCGGGGAGTTCCTCGCCGTCGGGGTCGGCGGCGCGGAGGCGGGCGTCCTCGAGGGCCTGCGTCTCGGCCTGGTCCAGCAGCAGGTGCTGGACAGCCGCCCCGAGTACGGGGTGCGCGGTGAGCTGGGGCCACCGCTGGGGGCAGCGGGCCAGCATCGCCCAGCCGTCGCGGCCGCTCAGCTCCAGCGACCAGTCCTTCGAGTGCGCGGACACGGCCTCCCAGCCCTCTTCGGGCTCCGGGTGGAGCAGGTACGCGGCGAGCGGGGTGAGGCAGGCTTCCAGGACGGCGTCGAACAGCTTCTGCGGCACGGGCGGGACCGGAGCGGCGGCCTTGGTGCGGGTGTAGCGGTCGGGGTCCCAGTCCCGGACGACCTGCTCCACCTCATGCTGGGGGAGGCGGGGCAGGAGCGCGATGGCCGCCTCGACCTGATCGGGGTGCCGTGCCAGTGCGGAGACCAGCCCGGACCAGGCCCGGCGGTGGCGCAGGATGGCGGGCACGTCTGCGGCGGTCACGGGGCCGTCGGCCGCCAGGGCGGCCAGCGTCTTCTCGTCGGCGTGCACCAGGAGCCGGCCGCGCAGCCGCTTGGCACGGGGCCGGGCCAGCAACGCGGGCAGCGCGTCCTTGAGGGCTTCCTCCCGCCACCGGTCGGCCTGGACGTCGAAGCCGTCCGGCGTCGTCGCTGGAGTGCACAGGGCCTCGATCACCGTCTTGAGGGCTTCCTGGGGGAGGTCATCGCTCATCGCGAGCTCCCGCCACAGCGGGTACGTACGGGCGTTGACCATCCCCGGCTCCCCTCCCACACCTGACCCGGCGTCACTGCCTGGTCGCCATCCGTAGAAACGACCGTACGGCGCACCCGACCTGAGCGGGGCGCGATCCATGAAGTCGTCCCGCTGTGCGCACGGGACCCGGCCGCCGCGCGGTGTCGTCCGCCGACGGATAACGTGACGAACCATCTGCCACAGCGTTTACCGGTCGATACACCAGCGATCTCGACACAGGCGGGCATGATGGGGAAGAGAGCTCAGCAGAAGCGGGCTGCCAAGCACGCGAAGCAGGCCAAGCAGCGCAAGGCCGCGGCGTCACGGTCAGCCGCCACGTTCGCGGCCGTGGCCGCGAACCTGCCGCAGCTGACGTCGATGGACGACATCCTCTTCGGGCCCATGGCCACACCGTGGGGCGACTTCACCGAGACCCACGCGACGGTCGACGACGCCATCGCGGCGGCGGAAAAGGCCGGCGGGGTTCTGTCGTGCTTCTCTTTCGACGACTCCGGCGAGTACGAGCGCAGCCTGCGTCAGGATGCGGACGGCTGGCTCTATGAGGTGGCGCTCTACCTGCGGGGGAACCTACGGGAGTTGGTGATGACGAGCTGGCTGGACGCCGACGACCAGGACCAGGCCGCGGAGAGGCTGCGCTGTGCCCTGGCAGCGTACGTGCCCGACGGCCTGCGCCACCCCGGGATCGAGGCCGTGCAGCGGCCGTCGACCACTAGCGTGCCGCGCATCGGCTGGGCGCAGAGCGTGCCGGTGGCCGGGCTGAGGACCTGGGAGGACGTGCGCCTGGCGGAGAAAGAGATGGCGCTGTTCGCTCTGGCGCCGCTCGCCGACACACCCGGCAAGACCTGTGAGCCCTTGCCCGAGGAGACCTTCGCCCTGTTCCGCGCGCATGGCTTGTCCGCCCGTGCCTGCGCCGGCTGCGGAGCGCCGGTGACCGATCGGCATCCGCACTGGCAGGGCGTCCTGGTCAGCGTGGAGAACGAGTTCGGGCCGGTGTGCGACCGCTCCCGCCTGGGCGAGGAGTCCCTGCAGCGGGTCGGCCACGTCCTCGATGCCGCTCAGGCCCGCCCGGCCTGGAAGCTCACCGGCAAGGAGCAGAAGGTCCAGTGCCAGAACTGCGACGTGCACGTCACCGAGCAGCACCCCGACTGGCCCGGGGTGTGGACCGAGGCTGGCGGATACTGCCGCCCGACCTGCGCCGTGCCCGGCTCCGGGGCCGATGACGCCACCGAGTACGACCTGGTCGACTGCGTCTACCCGCACATCCCGGTCGGCGTTGACAGCCCGGCCGCCGCCGCCATCACCGCTGCCAAGAAGACCGGCTACTTCTTCCAGCCACGCCTGCCGAGCTGGGCGCAGTAGCCTGGGTGAGGACGTCGGCGGCCGTGGGCTGCCGGAAGACGTGAGGCCAGGCGGCCCGGGGCATTACCGGGAGTCTGGCCTCGCGCACGTCGCCCTCCCTGCCCTGCCGTGCAACAGCGCCTTCTCGGCCAATGCGTGTTTGGAACCGGGCACAGCAACAGGCTTTCCATGCGGCGACCTGCTGGTTTGTCCGATGCTCTGGCCTGGGGCCGCACCGGCCCCGGGACGGTGAGGAGCAGCGGTATGGGCGTGAGCCACACCTATCTGACCAGGGCGGAAGCACAGCACCTGCTGGGCGTGACGACGTTCGGGATGTGGCGGCTGACGCGGAAATACGACAAGTTCCCCAAGCCGGACGAGAGGCCGTACAGCCCGTTCAACCGGAACCGCCAGGAGCCCGAGGAGGCGTGGGATGCCACCGAGGTCTACTCCTGGGCGGCCCAGACGGCGGAGTTCGTCCACCGCGGCGCGGTCCTGCTGCGCCCCGCGCCCGAGAACCCGGCTCCGGCCCGCTGGCTCGGATACCGGGACACCCTGCGAGGGCCGGCCCTGGACTGGCACACCGACATCGGCGTGATCCGCCTCGTGCATTGCGACGACTCCAAGGCCGCGACCGACGTCGCTTCCGCCATCGCCAGCAGCGGCAACAAGGACGGCGTCACCACCGTGTGCGCGCTGTACGGGGACATGGGCTTCGGCGGGCCGGCGCTGGTGGCCGCCGATACCGCGCACCCGGGCATCGAATACGAAACCGGATGGGACGACGTCGCCGCCTACACCGGCCAGGCGATGCCCTGGTGGCCTGACCTGCTGCGCCTTTCGCATCTGATCCGGGAATGGAAGCCCGGCGCCCAGGCGGCGGTGGTCGAAGTCCCGGCGAACGACAACGAGAGGATCCTGCGCCGGGCCGCGGCCAACGAAGTCTTCGACCTCACCTCGCGGGTGGCCGCGACGGACATGGCCAACAGCATCCGCAACAACCGGATCGACAACACGAACCACGAGATCGAGATCTTCTGCAAGGAGGGGTACGGCGACACACCGAACCAGGTCGTCCCCGGCGCGGTGCCCGACACCAGCCACCACCCCCTACCCTGCGACCAAGACCGCGAGGCCCTCCAGACCGGCTGGCTGGGACTCGCCCTGCACACCCACCCCGACGCCGTCGCCGCGCTCGAGGTCGCCGTCGGCCGCGAGCCGGACCTGCTGCCCTTCGGGGCCGTCACCGAGATCCCCGTCCAGCAGGGCACCATCAGCGACCGGTGGACCCACCGGCTGACGATGTGCGACCCGACCGCCGCCCACGCCGTCCTCGCCCAGGACACCAAGCCGGAGGCGTTCTTCATCGACCCGCTCACCGACATGCCCGTCCTGCGCACGCCCGACGACGGCGGCAAGCAGGTGTGGCGGTTCTACGCACCGCTGTCCCTCCCGGCCGGCGGCGCGGAACTCGCCTCGGTCGTCCTGCACCACACCCTGTGGGTGCTCACCAGCGACGGCCATGTCCACCCCGCGCCGTGCACGCCGGCCGAGCACCTGTGGTGGGGAGACGGGTGGGGCGACCGTCCCAGCGAAGCCGCAGCCGTCGTCCACCAGCTCCTGGACGACCTCGGCGCCACCGTCGACCTGCACAAGCACTGGGACGCCCCCAAGGGCCTGACCGCCCTGTTCAACGAGGAGCACAAGAAGGGCGCCGAACTCACCCGTGCCGCCCTGCTCCACGCCCGCATGACCCCGCCCCGTACCCGTTGAGAGGACACCATGACGGAGCAGGACCGCATCTACCACAGTGTGCAGCCGGTCGGGGATGACGACTGGCGGTGCCGGATCCTGGTGGAGAAGAGGAAGCTGGGGCCCACCGAGCGGCAGGTCGACGACCTCGTCCTGTACGAGCTCACTCCGAAGGACGCTGAGGCCCTGGGCGGGTTCAACTGGGGATACAGCGGGTCCGGACCCGGCAGGGCCGCCAACGCGATCCTCGCCGACGCCTTGGGCCTGGGCGATCCCTGGGTCTGCGGGTTCGAAGGAGGGCCGATCGACCCGGTCCTCCAGGCGCTGGGCGTCGACTTCGCCGCCGATGTGCTGGTCCAGTGCTGCTCGGAGTGGCGGCTCAGCCGCGCCGGCGTCCTGCGCTGGTGCCGCGGCTGGTACGCACAGCAGGGTGTCACCGATCTCCCCGCCGCCCTGGTCGACCTTCCCGACTTGACCAGCAGCCGCCTATGACGACTGGCTGCACCTATGAGCCTCACACGGCATTCCCGCAGGTGGAAGCGCTGTGCCGCGCCCCTGTGAGCTGGGAGCGGAGGTAGGTACACTAGGCGGCGAAGACCCTGGAATCGTCCCTGGTAGCCCTCCAACGAGGGCAGGCCATACCCCCAGGGTTCAGACCTTGCGACGAAGGCCGCCCGGACGACCCGGGCGGCCTTCGTGCTGCATCTCTGGGCCGGTGGTGCCGCTATGGGGTGCGGTAGCGGTCGTGGAGGATCTTGACGGTATCGGTCCAGGCGCTGTCGGCCTGCGGGGGCAGGTGGTGGCCGACGTGGTCGGCCAGATGCCGGTAGACCGGGTGCATGGTTCCGGCTTCCGTGGTGATCAGGGCCGTGAGCAGGGCCGGACGCTGGGGTTTGGCACTGCGGGGGCGCGCGGTGGGCCTGACCCGGCGCAGCACCTGCACCTGATCGGATTCCGTCAGCTCGCCCAGGCCCTTGACCTGGGCGCACAGGTCGGTGAGGGGGACGGTCTTGCCCAGCCGGGCTGCGTGCTCCAGAACGTCGCGTACGGCGTCGGCGAGTCTGGCTCCGTTGAAGCGCTCCGGGCGGGAGACCGGGATGCGCGGCGAGCGGCCACGCGGGCGCTGAGGGGCGCGCGGCGCAGGTGCGGGCTCCGGATCGTTCTGCCACTCCTCCACCTGGGAGCGTTGTTCGTCGGTGAGCCAGGCCGAAGCCTGCTCCGCGGCCTGTGCGAGCTGGTTGCGCTGGCGGAGCGTGACCCCCATGCCGTGCGTCTTGTGCTGTGCGAGAACACTCAGCAGCCGCTCGACCTTCTGCAGGGCCTTGCGCTCCTGGAAGGTCGGTTCCCGCGGCGTCGGCACGCCGACGCCGCGTTCCAGTCTCAGCAGCGCGTCGGTAGCTGCCCTGATCAGGTGGTTCTCTTCGGCGGTGGCTCCGCCGTGCGTCGCCTCCTCCGCCCGGTTCAGCCAGCGGCGGATCTCCGTGCGGCTACGCCCGTCACTGACCGCCTGCTCGAGGGCCGCCATGACGGCGTCACGGTCCTGCGACGGGATGCCGTGCGTCTCGTCGCTGACGACCCGCGCGGCCAGCCGGCTCTGTGGCGGCGGGGCCTTGGGCGCCCATACGCCGATGGGCCGCCGCGTGCTGCGCAGCCGGCGAATTTCTTCGACCGCGGGGGTGGTGAGCCCCGAGTCGGTGAGCTCCACCTCGTCCAGGTCGAACCAGTCGGTGGTCCCGCCGTGGCGTTCGGTGCCGACCTGGATTCGGCGGCGGGTGCCGTCGGGGACGAGCTGGATGCGGTTGACGTAGCCCTGCCGCAGCAGCACGTCCGGGTCCGGCGTCATCTCCGGGCCGAGCATCAGCCGGGCGGGGTCCTCTTCACCCGATGTGGAAGAGCCGGGTGACTCGGAGAGCAGCACGCGAAGGGTGTCGTGTCCGGCGGGAGTGAAGAGCACGTCCCGGCCGATCGAGCCGTCCGCGTCGCGCGGGATGGTGGCGGTGGCAGTGATGTCCTGGCCCGCCAGCCAGTCCAGCAGTCCGTGCTTGATGTACAGGTGGTCCGCGCTGGAAACGCCGGACGCTTTGCGGGCGCAGGTGGAGGTGTGCTCGGGATCCGGCCCGTGAGCGAAGTGGCAGGCGCGGTCGGTGTACAGCTTGGTGAAGAGCTGGTGGCCGCAGCCGCCCAGCCACGTTCCGCACCAGTAGGTCTGGCCGGCGTGGTGGGCCCGGAAGTCGTCGAGCTCTATCGCTTCCATCGGAAGGACCACAGGGAGCTCGGAATCGGCATGGCCGATCACGGCAGTCTGCACTCGGCGTTTGTCCAGGGCCATGCAACCTCCAGCCGTACTGGAGACGGGATCCGCCTCCGGTCGGCACCCGGCCACACTGCCGGGCGCCCAACTGATCAACAGTACCCCTTGGTACTGACAACGCCGGAGCCGCTGAGGCATGGCCGCTGCACGCCCTGTCCACGGACGCGCGCGCCATTCGGCCAGGACCGATGGCTTTGGGCCCCAGGCGTCAACCGCAGGTGCTGCTAGGCCACCCGTTGCGGTGATCTCCGGCCCGATGACCCGTCGCGGGGTGTACCGGCGCCAAGACTCACGATCGTGGCCGACCCGAACGCCCCTGATCTTGCTGCCGAGGACTCCCCAGACGGGGCGGGCCGGACGACTGCCGGCACCGGCAGAGTCCGGTTTTCGCTCGTACGGTGGGTGCTCGCCCCACGTACGACGTGGCAGGCACGGCGCCTGGCCGCCGACTTCGGCGAGGGGATGGACGCGGAGACCGCCTGGGTGATGGCCCGCCTCGCCCGTCATCCCGACGAGCACGGATACGCGATGGCCCACTTGGACGACGAACGCCGCACTGCGAACTGAGGACGTTGCGGCTGTCGTGAGCTCCGGCAGGCCGTCCCGACTGGGTCAGACGAAGGCCTCTCGGTTCAGTTCCGCGATCCTCTCGCGGCGCCGGTCATCGAGGGTCCGGCCCCATTTGGCATTGGAGTAGTACACGGATCGTCCGGTGGTGGGCTCGCGGAAGTCGATGGTGCATCCGACGTCTGCGTGGGTGTGATCGCACAGGCAGGTGCATCGTTTGTGCTCGACTCCCCAGCCGAGTCCGGTGGGGCCGTTGCCCAAGAGCCGGATGAGGTCGGGGCACCGCGGGCCGTCGGTGGTCTCCAGCCGTACGTCGCCGCCTACAGCGTGCCAGGCATCGGTGCCGTTGACCGGGCCTGGCCCGGCGGTTGTCCGGATGCGGCGTAGCAGAGGCGAGTAGATCGAGGGCGGTTCGCAGGGCGAGGCGGCAGCTGCGGCGTAGGCGGCGCGTTCCTCAGGTGTCCAGTTCGACTTGGGTTGCAGCAAGGCGTAGTCGGGGGCAAGGCGGTCGACGACGCGATCCCACCAGCGGGGATTGAAGCCGGTGAGCAGGATGCTGGCCGGCATGCCGGGGCGGTACAGGCAGATGCCGCCCCTCTCTCTGCGGTAGCGGAGGCCGGGCACGCCGATGATCCGGTCCTGGGGGCTCGAGAACTCGTCATAGTCGTTCAACCGGGGGAGGAGGAACTCGGCCCAGTAGTAGATCACGTATGGCTCGTTGGCGAGCCGGAGGGCGAGCTGGTCCTCATCTGGCCGGACTTGGACGATGCCCAGGGGGTGCTCGCAGACACCACCGATCTTGCAGCAGGAGAGGAAGACCGCGGTCTCCAGCAATGCCTGTTCCGGGCGGCGAGCTGCGGGAACGGAGAGCGGTTGCCCGTCGTCCTCAAGGAGTGCGCACAGGGCCTGGTGGGATTCACCAGTGCAGCGGCGGCGGTCTTCGGTGAGAGCCAAGGCGGCCTGAGGAGACATGGCTGCATTTCCGCGCCGGACCGGCCCCCGGCGGTGAGCGCTTTGTTGAGGCGGAGCTGACGGTGTCGTGCGCGGGTGATGCTTCTGGCCGGTCCTCGGCGGCGGAGTTGCGGGGGCGTCTCCCATCGCGCGGCCGGGCGTTCACGCTGCCCGCGTTGATGACATCCGGCGCGCGGCTGAGTATCAAGGAGGCGCACCGGTTGGCGCTTCGACCGGGTAAAGCAGTCAACGCCGTAACCGTCTGTCCGGTCCCGCCCCGGGGACGCGGACAGGCGTCGGCCCTCCCGCGGGGAGGCCGGGAGGGACGGCGCGGCCGCCCAAGGCAACCTGGGCGAGTTGGAGCGGCGGCCCGGATCAGGGAGATCACCGCTGGTGGCAGCATGATTGGTTCCAGCCACACAACAGGCTCATGACTGAATTGAACGCACGACGTACGGGTACGGGTACGGGTACGGGTACGGGTACGTACACTGCTGTGTGGAGGGAGCCCGATGATGCCTGACGCCAATATCCGCATTCCCGAGGAAGCCCGCGACCGGCTCGCCGCCATAGCGGCCGCGGAGGGCATGTCGCTGCGCGCCTACCTGGCCCGCCTCGCCGAAACCCTCCTCACCCCGGACGAGCGTGCCGCGCGGGCCGAGCAGGCCCGAGCCGCGCTGAAGCAGTGGAACGGCTACGCGCCCACCCCCGCTGAGGAACAGGACCTCGACAGCGAGCTGGACCACCGCCTCGCTCAGGCGGCCGCCCGGTGAGTAACGCCATGCACATCGTCCTGGACGACACCGCGATGGCCGCAGCCGGCCAGGGCAACGTTCTCGCCTCCCGCCTCATCCACCGCGCCCACGCCCAGGCCGGCTGGTACCTGTACGCCCCCACGTGCGCGCTCGTCGAAGCCGACCGGGCCCGGCCGGGCACGGCAGAACACCTTGCCGCGCTGCCGGGCATCACCGTGCTCGACCTGGACCTCCCGGCCACCTTGTCCGTGGCCCGACACGACACCTGGGCGGCGGCACACTGCCAGTACGCGGCCCAGCCGACACCGGACCGCCCAGACGGGGCGATCATCGCCACCACCGCCCCCGACCGGTGGATCGGCGAGCCGGTCCGCATCCTCGACCTGACACCCTGACACTCACGCCGAATCAACTGCGGGGCGCCAAGTGGGCTCGGCGGGGTCGGACGGCCGAGCGCTCTACGCTTGCCGCCCATGACCAGCAAAAATCCCCGACGCGGGGGCAGCAAGGGGCAGCAGCACCGGGCGACTCCGGACGAGACAGGCGGGATTTTCGCGGCGGTCATCGAAGGCCAGGCGGCGCTGCGGTGTGAGGTCCGTGATGGGTTTTCCAAGGTCAGCGACCGCTTCGATGCCCTGGAAGAGAAGATGGACCGGAACCAGGCGCAGACCGTCGAGCTGCTGACAGTGCTGGTGGGCAAGAACCCGAACCCAAGCTGATCATCCTGGTTGTGATCGTTTCTGCCGTAGCGAGTGCCAGGCGAAGGCCCGGATCCGCAGGGATCCGGGCCTTCGCTGTCTCGAGAGTGGGAGAGCGCTGAAGGCGGCGGCGGTCACCGGGACGGGCCGTTCCGGTGACCGCCGGTCGCGCAGGGGCTGGGCACACCCGGCGCTGGATTCATCAGGCGACTGGGAGCCGTCCGCTGAATCCGATCATTCTAGTGAGGCGGTTCAGCCCTCCGTACGCCGAAGGCAGCGCCTACACGGCGGTGCCCGCTGGTGCTCTGTTCGCAGTGCGCCGGCAGCGGATCGATGTCGCGCGGGCCCCGGCCAGGTCGGCGAGGGTGAAGTCGGCCTTGAGCCTGGCAGGGGCCCGACAAGGCAGCCGGCTCGGAGACCAGAGCGGGGCACCGAGCGCATCTACCCATGCGAACGTTTCCAGTGCCGGACTGATCGGGCAAGTGGCATCCGGTGACGGCCAGATGAGTCGGGCGCGACGGCCCCAGCGTGGTCGTTCCAAATTTTTGGAACGCCGTCCGGGGCCGTCCGCGCCTCATGATGTGTGAGGACTGTAGGGCGGCACCGCCCCGGTGATCTGCTGTAGCTCGCCGAGTGCGCGGTAGGTGTCGTTCAGGGGGTCATCTTGGTTCCAGCCGCGGTGGCGGTAGCGCACGTGGGCCAGAACGAGCTCGTCGAGGGGCATGGCGGAGGCCGCTGCGCGGAGTATGGGGCGCATCCTCAGTGCCGTCAGGTGCCAGGGCTGGGACGTCTGGTAGCCCTCTGCTCGTCCTCCGTGCAGGGTAGTGATTGCCGCACGCGGCTGCTGCGGGCAGTGCCGCAGCCACAACGCCGACGTTGCCGACTTGCCGCCCTGTTCTCGCACAACCGACACGATGCCTTCCTTCCGGGGAACGACTGTCGCAGTGACATCTCACGCAGAGAATCCGCAGCTGTCGGCTCAAAGGCTTGGTGGGCGCCGGTATCTGTCGGGACTGGGCCGTGGGGGCAACCCGATGCCGCGGCCGGATGAGAGCCGAGCACGGGGGGTGGCCGTCCCTGCGCTGGGCCCGGGCCGTGCAGGCCCCGCGGGTGTCCTCGGCAGGCGCGTGACTGCGGACACGGGGCGGGATCAGGGGCTTGCAGGCGGTGAACCTCGGGTTTGACGGCTGGCTATGGCTGCTGTGTAGCGCGATCGGGTGATCCGGGGCTTTTTGAGCAGTCTGCGCGCGGGGTGGTAGCGGATTACGGGTGCATGGCCGCGGCATGCGGCTGGCCGGCGGCGACTGCCGCCGCAGCGAGGAGGAAAGGCACGTGAACATGATGTTTCTGCGGTCTCGGGTGATGCGGGGTGCGGGTCTGGTGGCGGCTGCGGGCGCGGTGGTGCTCGGTGGCGCGGCGGCTGCTTCGGCAGACAGCGGCGCGCAGGGGGCTGCGATCGGCTCGCCCGGTGTTCTGTCGGGCAACGTGATCCAGGTCCCGGTCGACATCCCGGTCAACGCCTGCGGCAACACCGCCGACGTGATCGGCTTGCTGAACCCGGCCTTTGGCAACGCCTGCGTCAACACCGGCATGTGACGCACTGGCGCCACCGCGGCAGAGCTGTCGAAGGGTGCTCGGGCTCCTGCCCGGGCACCCTTTGAAAGGCTGTTGTTCCTGTTCCCCGGTGCGGCAGGGACGGCGATGTCCGTCGGTGTTCAACTGCGTAATCCGTTGCGGAATGTACGGCGGATTGGTCCGAGATCTTTTTTCACCTGATCAGGTCTGGGACCAATCCGCCCGGCGGGCAGAACCGGATTCCCTGCGTGAGGGACGAAGAGAAGGATCAGCGAGTACGGCCGCCTTGGTCGCGTCTGGCGCTGGGTGCGCTGAGCGGGGCGCTGGCCGGCTTCGCAGCGCTGGCGGTGGCCGAACTGGTGGCTGCGGCGGTGCGTCCGCAGTCCAGTCCGGTCGTCGCGGTGGGCGGCGCGTCCATCGACGCGACGCCCGCTGCGGTCAAGGACTGGGCGATCCGTCACTTCGGCACCAACGACAAGCTCGTACTGCAGCTCGGGATCCTGGCCGTGCTGGCCGTGCTGGCCCTGGTACTGGGTGCGCTAACGGTGCGGTTTCGGCGGGTCGGAGCCGCCGGGGTCCTTCTCTTCGGAGTCATCGGGGCGGCGGCCGCCATCAGCCGGCCCGACTCCACCAGCTTCACCGACGCGCTGCCCTCAGTGGTGGGGGCCGTTGCAGGGGCTGTGTTTCTGTACGTTCTGGTGGGCCGCCTCACCGCGCCTGCCCGGTCGACGGCGGGAGAGTCCGGCTCTGTGAGCGAGGAAGCGGCAGCTCCTGCCTCCGCAGGCTGGGACCGGCGGGGATTCGTCCTTGCGGCCGCCTCTGCCGCAGCGGCCTCGGCCGTGGTGGGTACGGTCGGCCGGTCGCTGAATGCCTCTCGCGGCAAGGACGCCGTCGCCTCACGTAACAAGGTTGTGCTGCCGAATCCCGGGTCGCCTGCGCACCCGGTACCGAAGAGGGCCGGGCTGCGGATCGACGGGATCAGCCCGTTCGTCACTCCGAACGATGACTTCTATCGGGTGGATACCGCGTTGGTAGTGCCCAAGGTGGACGCCACTGCCTGGCGGCTGCGGATTCACGGCAAGGGAGTGCGCCGCCCGGCCATCTACTCCTTCGACGACCTGCTGCACCGTGAGCTGATCGAGCGGGACATCACCCTCACGTGCGTGTCGAACGAGGTTGGCGGATCGTATGTTGGCAATGCCCGCTGGACCGGCGTGCGGCTGGCCGATCTGCTTGCCGAGTGCGGGGTGAAGCCTCCGTCCCGGGGCGGCCGGGCGGATCAGCTGGTGTCCCGCTCGGTGGATGGAATGACGATCGGCAGCCCGGTCGAGGACGTCATGGATGGCCGCGATGCGATGCTGGCGCTCGGCATGAATGGCGAGCCGCTGCCTTTCGAGCATGGCTTCCCGGTCCGGATGGTCGTCCCCGGTCTGTACGGGTTCGTGTCGGCCTGCAAGTGGATCGAGGACATCGAACTCACCACCTTCGATTCCTACGACCCCTACTGGGTCAAGCGCGGCTGGGCCCGCAAAGCACCGATCAAGACCGAGTCGCGGATCGACACTCCCAAGCCGTTCGCCCGGCCCAAGGCCGGCACGGTGATGGTCGCCGGCGTCGCCTGGGCTCAGCATCGAGGCATCGACAAGGTCGAGGTCCGTATCGATGACGGGCCTTGGCAGGAGGCCCACTTGGCGGCCGAGGACACCCGGGACACCTGGCGCCAGTGGTCGCTTCCCTGGCGGGCCACCAAGGGCGGCCACACCCTCACCGTCCGCGCCACCGACCGCGCGGGAACTGTGCAGACGGACCGACGCACCCGCACCATCCCGGACGGCGCCAGCGGATGGCATTCGGTGGTCGTCACCGTCGAGTGACCACCCGACCGCACTCCATGGCCCCCGTGCCACCCCCTCAGACCGCTCTTCCCATAACCCCAAAACGCAGCTCAGCGCTGCACCGTTCAAGTAGGAGAACATGATGAACACCCGTATCCGTCGTACCACCGGTCTTCTCGCCGCGGCCGCCGTGCTGCCCCTGGCTCTGACCGCCTGCTCGGGCGGCAGCAGTGACTCGGGCAAGTCCGACTCCTCCAACAAGGCGTCGGCTCCGGCCACCAAGGGCAGCGACGACATGGGCGGCTCGACGTCGTCCGCGAGCAGCACGGACCAGCCCTTCGGCCCCGCCTGTTCGGCGGTGCCGAACAACGGTGCCGGCTCCTTCGACGGCATGGCCAAGGACCCGGTGGCCACCGCCGCCTCCAACAACCCGGCCCTGTCCACGCTGGTCTCGGCGGTGAAGAAGGCCGGGCTGGTCGACACCCTCAACAACGCCCAGAACATCACCGTGTTCGCGCCGACGAACGACGCCTTCAAGAAGATCCCGAAGGCGACCCTGGACAAGGTCCTGAACGACAAGGCGATGCTGACGAAGATCCTCACCTACCACGTCGTCGGCCAGAAGCTCACGCCGAAGGATCTGGAGAACGGCTCCTTCGACACGCTGGAGAAGTCGAAGGTGATGACCTCCGGCTCGGGCGAGTCCTACAAGGTCAACGACTCCGCGAACGTGGTCTGCGGCAACGTCAAGACCGCCAACGCCAACGTCTACATCATCGACAACGTCCTGATGCCCAAGATGTGACACCCCGCAGCGCCCGCCGGCCCTCGTCGCGGGGTCCTGCGGCCGCTGTCTCGTGGGCCGGTCCGCGTCTGCTCAGTCGCGGACCGGCCCACCGCCGCGTTGATCACACATTAGGGGAGGGAGAGAACAGTCATGCAGAAGCCGCCCAGTGCGATACAGGCGGGGGAAGAACCGGATCGGGGCAAAGGTCGTGAGGCGATGCCCCGTACGGCAGTCATCGGCAGCGGAGTGGCAGGACTGACCGCCGCACACATCCTGGCCCGCGCCCATCACGTCACCCTCTACGAGGCCGACGACCGGCTGGGCGGCCACGCGCACACCCACAGCCTGACCGCGCCCGACGGGCGCACGCACCGCGTCGACTCCGGCTTCATCGTCCACAACCGCCGCACCTATCCGAACCTGCTGCGTCTCTTCCGTGAACTCGGCGTCGCCACGCAGGAGTCGGAGATGAGCATGTCCGTCCGGTGTGAGGGGTGCGGCCTGGAGTACGCCGGCGCCCGTGGCTTTCGCGGACTGCTCGCCCAGCCGCGCAACACCCTGCGCGTGCCGTACCTGCGCATGCTGGCCGAGGTGCCGCGCTTCCACCGGGCCGCCCGCCGCCTCCTCGCCACGGGCGCCGACGACACGCTGGCGCTTGGCGCTTTCCTGGACCGGGCCGGGTTCTCGCCCTACTTCCGGGCGCATTTCATGACGCCGGTGGTGTCGGCGGTGTGGTCCTGTGATGCGGAGACGGCCCTCAAATATCCGGCGGCCTACCTGTTCCGGTTTCTCGCCCACCACGGCATGCTCTCGGTGAGCGGGGCACCGGTGTGGCGGACCGTGACCGGCGGGGCAGGGACGTACGTCGAACGGATCGCGGCCCGCCTGCACGAGGTACGCGCCGGCACTCCCGTACGGTCCGTGCTCCGGCACGCGGACGGCGCGGACGTGACCGCGGCCGACGGGACCACCGCCTCCTACGACCACGTCGTTGTCGCCGCACACCCCGATCAGGCGCTGCGCCTGCTCGCCGACGCGACCCCGGCCGAGAAGGGGGTCCTCGGCGCCTTCCACTACTCTCGCAACGTCACCCTGCTGCACACCGACGCCTCCCTGCTCCCGCGGGCTAGCGGGGCCCGCGCGTCCTGGAACTACCTGATGCCCGCCTGCCGGGCAGGCGCGGACCGGGTACGGGTGAGCTACGGCATGAACCGGCTGCAACGACTCGACACCGAGCAGACGTACGTCGTCACCCTCGGCGGCCAGGACCGCGTCGACCCCGCCCAGGTGCTCGCCCGCATGACCTACGAACACCCCGTCTACACGCCTGAGTCCGTTGCCGCGCAGCGGCGGCTGCCGGAACTGACCACGGCCGTCACCGCGTTTGCGGGTGCCTATCACGGCTGGGGGTTCCACGAGGACGGCTGCCGCTCGGGCGTCGAGGCCGCCGCCGCCCTGGGGGTGCGGTGGTGACCGCCCTGTCCGCCCTGCGGCCGGCCCGGCCGGAGCCGCCGGCTCTCTACCCGTGCACGATCACCCATGTGCGCCGGGCACCCCAGCGGTACGCGCTGCGGCACCGCACCTACATGTGGCTGGTCGACCTCGACGACCTGCCCATGCTGCCGCGTCCGCTCCGGCCGCTCGCCTGCTTTAGCGCCCGCGACCACTTCACCGGGCGTGCCGCGTCGATCCGGGCCGCGCTCGACGGCTTCCTGGACGAGCATGGTATCGACCTGCACGCCGGCCGGGTGCTGATGCTCGCGCAGGCCCGGATTCTCGGGTATGTCTTCAACCCACTGACTTTGTACTGGTGTTACGGCGCCGACGGCAGCCTGCGCTGTGTAGTGGCCGAAGTCCACAACACCTACGGCGAGCGCCACGCCTACCTGCTGCACACCGACGCAGCCGGCACCGCCACGGTTGCCAAGGACTTCTACGTGTCGCCGTTCAACCCGGTGGACGGCCGCTACGAAATGCGGCTTCCGCCGCCCGGTCAGCGCCTGCGTCTGTCCGTCCGCCTGCAGAGGCCCGGCAGCCCGCCCTTCACCGCATCGATCCACGGCGAGCGCCGCGACGTGACCGCGACCGCATTGCTGCGTCTGGCCCTGCGCCATCCCTGGTCGACCCTGATGGTGCCGGCCGCCATCCGCTTCCACGGTATCCGCCTGTTTCTGCGGGGCCTGCCGGTGCAGCCGCGCCCGGGCCGCCGCGCCCCGGAGAGTACGTCATGACCCAAGTCGATCCCCGCCCCGCCGCCCGTCACCACGCCGGCGCCCGAACCCTGCCCGTCGACGCCGAGCGCTGGCCCGATGTGGCCGCCGTCCCCAGGGCGTCCTGGCCGGTGCGGGCCGTCACCGAGGCCGTACTGGAACGTGCCCTTCGGCGACGGCCCCTGCGCGTCCGGTTCGCCGACGGCGCCCCCCTCGGCCTAGGCGGACCACTGATAGAGGTGCGCGACCCGAAGGCGTTCCACGCCCGTATCGGCACCCGCGGGCTCATCGGGTTCGGTGAGTCGTACATGGCCGGCGAGTGGGACGCCCCCGATCTGGTCGGCGCGCTCACCGTGCTAGCCGCCCACGCGGCCGACCTGATTCCGCCCCGGCTGCAGCGGCTGCGCGGTGCGTGGGCGCAGCGACAGCCCGACGCGCAGCGCAACACGCCTGACGGGTCGCGCAGCAACATCAGCCGCCACTACGACCTGTCCAACGACCTGTTCGCGCTGTTCCTCGACGAGACCCTCACCTACTCCTCGGCCGTCTTTCGCAGTTTCCCCGCCGACTGGTCGCTGCTGGCCGCCGCCCAGCACCGCAAGATCGACCGCCTGCTAGACCTGGCCGGTGTCGGCGCAGGCACCCGGCTGCTGGAGATCGGCACGGGCTGGGGCGAGCTCGCTCTGCGGGCCGCCGCCCGCGGCGCCTACGTCACCTCGCTCACCCTGTCTCGAGAGCAGCGTGAACTGGCCCTGAAACGCGTAGGCGACGCTGGGCACGCCGACCGTATGACGATCGAACTGTGCGACTACCGCGAAGCCCGCGGCACCTACGACGCGGTGGTCAGCGTGGAGATGATCGAGGCCGTCGGCGTCGAGTTCTGGCCCATGTACTTCCACACCCTCGACGAGCGCCTGGCCCCGGGCGGCCGGGTGGCGCTGCAGGCCATCACCATGCCGCACGAGCGGATGCTGGCCGCCCGGGACACTTATACGTGGATCCAGAAGTACATCTTCCCCGGGGGCCTGATCCCCTCCACGACGGCCATCGAGCAAGCCGTCCGCGACCACACGGGTCTGGCGGTGGCCGCCCGGGACGGTTTCGGCGCGCACTACGCCGAAACGCTGCGGCTGTGGCGGGAGCGGTTCACCGACCAAGCCGACCAGGTCGCTGCCCTCGGCTTTGACGAGACCTTCCGCCGTCTGTGGACCTTCTACCTGGCCTACTCCGAGGCCGGATTCCGCTCCGGATACCTCGACGTCCAGCAGTACCTGTTCACCAAGGAGAACCCGGCGCGATGACGACTACCCGCACCCCCGCCCGTACCGGCGCTGCGCAACGGCTCGCCGTCCTTGCCGAGGACGCACTCGGCGGCCCGCTGCCGGTGTGTCTGCGCACCTGGGACGGCAGCGAGACCGGCCCCGCCAGCGCCCCCGTCGTCGTCCTGCACTCCCGGCGCGCACTGCGCCGCCTGCTCTGGCAGCCCGGCGAACTCGGCCTCGCCCAAGCGTACGTCACCGGCGAGATCGACGTGGAGGGCGATCTGGCCCAGGGACTGCGCGCCATGTGGACCGCCGTTCGGGAGCGGGGCCTGCACGCCCCGAGGCTTTCCCCGGCCGACTGGACCCGCGTGATCGCCGAGGCGGTGCGGCTCGGCGCCGTCGGCCCGCGCCCGCCCGCGCCCGCCACCCAGACACGGCTGCGCGGCGGCCTGCACAGCAAGGCCCGCGACCGGGCCGCGATCAGCCACCACTACGACCTGTCCAACGACTTCTACCGTCTGCTGCTCGACGAGACGATGGCCTACTCCTGCGGCTACTGGACCAGCGAGGAGCCCGAGGCCGCCCCGGCCGACGCGCAGCGCGCCAAGCTGGAGCTGATCTGCCGCAAGCTCGGCCTGGTCCCCGGTGCCCGCCTCCTCGACATCGGCTGCGGCTGGGGCTCACTGACCTTGTATGCCGCGCAGGAGCACAAGGCGCAGGTCACCGCTGTCACCCTGGCCGGGGAGCAGGCCGCGTACGTGCAAGAGCAGGTGCGCGAGCGGGGGCTGGGGGACCGGGTGGAGGTGGTGTGCCAGGACTACCGGGACATCACGGGCTCCGCCTACGACGCCGTGGCCACCATCGAGATGGGCGAGCACGTCGGAGACGAGGAATACCCCGCTTTCGCCGCCGCCCTGCACCGGCTGGTCCGCCCACGCGGGCGGGTGCTGGTGCAGCAGATGTCCCGCGGTGCGACCGCACCGGGCGGGGGTGCGTTCATCGAGGCGTACATCGCCCCGGATATGCACATGCGGCCGATGGGCGAGACCGTCGGGCTGCTGGAGGCGGCCGGGCTGGAGGTCCGGTCGGTGGAGTCGCTGCGCGAGCACTATGTGCGCACCATCAACGCCTGGCACCGCACGCTGGAGGAACGCTGGAGCGACTTCGTGGGCCTGGTCGGCGAGGAGACGGCCCGGGTGTGGCGGCTGTACCTGGTCGGTGGGGCCCTGGCCTTCGAGGAGCGGCGCATGGGGGTGGACCAGTTCCTCGCCGTACGCCCGACGGCCACCGGTGACAGCGGCCTGACAGGAGCCGAGGCAGCCGAATGGTCTCGGCACATGGAAGACCGGTGAACGCGTTCGACTGGGGTCCGTTCGCTGCCAACCTCGGATGGGCGGCCGCAACGGCCCTGGCGATCATGCTCGGCACATTCGCCATCGCTTTCAACCTAGACATGCACCGCATCGTTGACGTTGCCTGGGGGCTGGCTTTTGCCGCCGTGGCCGTGGTGACCTTCAGACTCTCCTGGGGCCAGGGCGATCCGGCCCGGCGCGTGCTGGTGACGGTCCTGACCGTCGTGTGGGGGTTGCGACTCGCGGTCCACATCGCGCGCCGGGGCAGCGGCCACGGCGAGGATCCGCGGTACGAGGCGATGCTGGCCCGCGCGCGGGGAAACCTGGACCTGTACGCCCTGCGGATGATCTACCTGCTGCAAGGGGCCCTGGTGTGGCTGGTGTCCCTGCCGGTGCAGGCCGCCCAGTACGCGCCCCGGCCGCTGTCCGCCCTGGCCTGGGCCGGCACGGCCGTCTGGGCCGTCGGACTGTTCTTCGAGGCCGTCGGCGACGCCCAGCTGGCTCGTTTCAAGGCGGACCCGGCCAACCGGGGCCGCATCATGGACCAGGGACTGTGGCGGCTCACCCGGCACCCCAACTACTTCGGGGATTTCTGCGTCTGGTGGGGGCTGTTCCTCGTCGCCTGCGACGGCGGATGGCAGGCAGCAGCCGTGTCCGTCGTCTCGCCCCTTGTGATGAGCGTGGTGCTGATCAACGGAAGCGGGAAACGGCTGCTGGAGAGGCACATGGCCGGCCGTGCCGGGTGGGACTCGTACGTGGCACGCACCAGCGCCTTCTTCCCCCGGCCACCGCACCGGCACCTATGAACGACTGGGGGAGTCCGCCCACGGGCGGACTCCCCCAGTCACCTGCACTACGTCGGTACGCCGAGCAGGGCGACCGGTGTCGAGGTCGGCTGCTTCGATCCACCGGCCGGCTCCACCGTGATACCGACGCCGGAGGCACCGCCGACCGCACCCTGCATCAGCACGGCCTGGTTGCTGCGGTCGGGGTCCATCAGGCCGGCGGAGCGCATCTTCCCGCCGTCGGCGAACCACAACTGGTACACCTTGCCGCGCGGCGGTGCCGCCATCTTGGACGCCACGAACACGGCCCGGTCCCGGCTGGCGGAGACCACCAGGCTCCCCGCGCCGCCCGCCACCTTCGCCGAACGCGACTTGGCATCGGGTGCGGCCAGCACACCGGCCAGGTCCTCGACGTGCCGCTGAGCCTGTGCGGCCTGGTTCTGCGCGTCCTGGGCACGTTCGTACTGCCATACCGCCGTTCCGCCGAAGGCGGCCGCGGCGGCCACACTGGCGGCCAGCGCCCACTGGGCCAGGCCCCGGCCGCGCCACACGCCACGGCGCACCCGCTCCAGGGGCACGGCACCGGGAGGCACCTGCCGCACGGTGGTGATGCGCTGCAGGACCTGCTCCCGCATGACGGGGCGCGCGCGCACCGTGGAGGCCAGGGCCAGACGTCCGGTGGTCGCCGTGAACTCCGCGACCTCCTGTTCACAGGCGTCGCACGCGGCCAGGTGACGCTCGAAGGCGGCACGCTCCTCATCGTGCAGCGCGTGCAGCGCATAGGCACCTGTCAGACCGTGCAGATCGGTCGTGGTCACTGGTGGACCCTTTCTGTTGCGGGCACCAGTGAGGTGCTCGTGGTTAGATGCCGGTGAGAGCCGGGGTGACGGCCCGTGGTGGTCGCCCT